>DASVBM010000394.1:0-11975 GCA_036375835.1 Chitinophagaceae bacterium
AATACGCGTTGCGGTAACATAGAACCCGCCATCATACCATCCTGCAGCCGTATAACAAAACAAGGGAAGGGTAGGAGCGTCCGGCATGGTTTCATATGCCGCCAGAAAGAGCCCGGTATGTGCCGGCGGTATAAATGCCGCGACCGCCCAGCCTTTATCGCACAAACGCATTTCACCGGTGTTTACATCTATCCCGATGCCTCTTCGGCCAGGTAGCTCGTACAGGTTTCCACCTTCCGGCAAACGGATCCAGTTCTCGCGTTCAATGGGGTAGGCGTCCCAACCCGCGCGACCGGTGGCATATAATGATTCATCTTCAAAAATGTTCCCCTTGCCATCGGAATAAAGTAAGTATGGTGAATGATTCATTGTAACAAAATGATCTCAAAATTAAAGAACCACCGCGCTAGTTGCCGGCCGGTTGGAGGAATTGACGGCAAAAGCCATTAAATTCCAATTCAGTTTCGGAATCTGCAGGCGGTTCAATTTCCCGCTGCAGGATCTTGTTATTCCGAAAATCGAGCGTGAGTATGCCATCCTTAATGACCACATTGCTCAGTTCCTTCCAATGGTAAGCTTTTGACGGAAATGTGTTGATCCGGATACCATCTTTACTGAACCCGATTTCTGTGGCCTGCCGCATGGGTTGTTCAAGCAAGCCTGCAATCAGGTACAATATCCCCCCCGGCAAAACCTGCTCGAATACTACAAACCACATCAGTGCTGCCAGCCAGAAGCCGTAGCGGAACCGCTTTTTCCGAGCACCATATACCCAAAGCCCCAGTAACGCTATAAATGTCAGAATTACGATGAGCTTTGGTTGATCGATCGGCGGACCTGCAACATCGCTGCCAAACGAAGCGGCTACATTTTGCCGGAGGATGAACAACTGAATGAGGTGATACAGGGTAACTGCAACCACAAGCAACATCAGCAGGTGGCTGATATAATCCAGGGCAATAGTTCTCCTTTCTGATTTAAGCGTGACGACGTAGTCATATCTGTTTTCCAACTGCATCAGCTGTTCGCTTTAACCATCAGGTTGCACATCCGGAACAACAGCCTTGCGCCTACATTGGCATTCCAGTCCGTTTCACCCAGGCCGATCTCAACAAGATCAAAACCGATGAGTTTTCTTCCGCTGGCAACAAGCTTTTTGAAAAGGTACATCACCTGTTCCGTTTCAAAGCCACCCTGCACCGGGGTGCCGGTACCCGGGCAGAGTTTCGGATCGAGTCCATCTATATCAAAGCTGATGTGCACGTTCTGCGGTAAGGTTTCTATTATCTCGTCAACAATTTTTTTCCAGCTGTCGCCCTCGTACATCCTTTCCTTAATCTGCTGGTCGTAAAAAGCAGCGACGCGGCTACCCTGGGCTTTTGCATAGTGATATTCACCCTCTGAAAAATCACGAATACCCACCTGCACCAGTTTCTTAAGCTCCGGGATTTCATTCAGCGCGTTGTACATGATGGAGGCATGTGAATAGATAAAGCCTTCATAACTTTCGCGAAGATCATGGTGGGCATCGATCTGGAGTATCCCGAAATCACCATATTTCTCCGCCAGCGCCTTGAAGAATCCCAGCGGTGTACTGTGATCGCCGCCAAGCAATGCAACCAGCTTCCCTTTTTCCAGCAGTTCCTTGGTCTGGTCATACACCCAGCCATTCATAAAACGGCTGCCCTCGTTGATGTCTTTCAGGCTTTTGCACATGAACTTATTCACCTCAACCTGTTCGCCGCGGGAGATATAATCGATATACAGCTCTGCTTCCTTCCGCAGGTAGTCGCTCTTCAACAGGATTTTCTTGTCTGTAGGACGGATAAAGAAACCCTGCTTCCATCCTTCGATCATCTCCGGGTCAAAAAGATCCACCTGCAGGCTGGCCTTAAATACGTATTCCGCAGCGCGTGCGGTACCGGCACCATAGCTTACCGTTACTTCCCAGGGAACGGGGAGTATCACCAGCCTTGCCTCTTCTTCGGAAAAAGGTAGTCCGAAAATATTGTTGTTAGGATTGCCAACGGAATTGGGATCAAATGAGGATAAATCGATTGCCATATCTTTAATAAAAGGGCTGCAAGTTAAGCGAAAGCAGCTATCGGCAATATTTGTTTTCCGCTGTATTGCCGGGATTGCCGGCTATCCGGGCGGTGGTTCTGTACCCGATACCCGGTACAGCGGTACCGGTTACGGAAATGGCGTTGACACTCAATAGCTCCATGCTACCAATGAATATTTATTCAGACCAACCTTCCCTGAGAAAAGACATCACTTTTTCAAAAACGGTATGATGCCGATATATGCCGCTGTGCCCCAATCCCCTGGTAATATAGAACTCCACATTCTGTTGCCGCCTTTCCTGCACGGGCAGGGTATCAGCATAGGGACAAATCCTGTCCTCTTCATCATGTATCCATAATACCGGGGCGTGTATATTTCGGATCGCCCGATTTACTGAAAAATGGCGGACAGGTTGTTTACCTACCTGCTCAATGACCTGCTGAAAAGCGGATTTCGTTTTCTCCGGGACCTGCACCATCCGGAAAAAATTCTGAATGGCGGTGTCGGTCTCGGTAGTTGGCGCCAGCAACACCAGCCTGCGTTGCCCCTGCCGGTCCAATTGTTCAAACGCGAGTGCGGCTGCCAGTCCTCCCAGCGAGTGTGCAATGATGGCATAGAATTCACCGAACATCGCTTCCGCCTTCAGGATCGCCTGCGCATAGGCAAGCGCATTGATGGTCTTCCCGCCGCTGTTGCCATGACCGGGTGCATCAAAGGCAACCACCTCAAATCCCTGGTGGTTTAACGGAGCGATATACTGTTCGAAGCGATAGCTGCAGCTGTCAAAACCATGTACAATCAGTACTTTTTTGCCCCTGTATTGCAAAGGCTTCCACCTCCATCCCTGCAGTCTCACTTCATTCAGTGCAAATCCGACGGATTCCGCATTTTCAAAGACCGGCGGCGTCTTTCTGCGTGGCTTGCCGCTGTACGGCGTACAAAACAGCCGGAAAGCAGACCTTGCCGCAAGTTCAGGTGAAATAACCGACAGTGCCCTGAATTTTGTTTTATAGTATCCGATTGCGATCCTTTGCGCTAACTTCAGCTTCATAAACATCAAAGATGATAAAAACCGGCTATCATCATCCAGGTGACCCGGACATTATACTATGCGTGTTGTAATCATCGGTACGGGAAACGCGGCCACGTCACTCGCAAGGCTGATGCAGGCGAGGGGCCACGTTATTGAACAGGTTTACGGCAGAGATATACTGAAATCTGAAGCACTTGCGGAACAGGTAAATGCAAGGCCGGTGTCCCGGCTGTCGCTCCTCAGCAGGAATGCAGACATTTACCTGATCGCAGTCTCGGATAAAGCTGTCAAAACGATTGTTGAGGAGCTGCAGGTGAATGATCAGCTGGTATTGCATACCACCGCCTCGCTTTCCCAGCACGTCCTGCGGGAAGCCAGTACAAGGTACGGTGTGCTTTACCCTCTGCAGAGCCTGCGCAAAGAGATGGACGTTGAAACGACGGTGCCCTTCATTGTTGATGGAAACAGCGAGGCTGTCACGCTCGAGGTGGAATCGTTCGCCCGTACGTTATCACACACGGTTGTGCGCGCCGGCGACCAGGTCAGGGTTAAACTGCATGTTGCTGCCGTCTTCGCCTGTAATTTCTCGAATTACATGTATCTGCTGAGCGAGTCTTTCTGCCGGAAGGAAGCGCTGGATTTTTCGTTGCTGCAGCCACTCATCGAAGAAACCGCAACCCGGTTACGGGAATTCAGTCCCCGCGAAGTATTCACCGGCCCTGCAGTCCGGGGCGACATCGAAACCATTAACAAACACCTGAGCCTGCTGGAAGCTTATCCCCAGCTGCATGAAATGTATAAGGCGCTTACTGAAAAAATTATGGATCAGGCAAAATAAAATTCCAGGTCTGGAAAAAATTAATCCCCGTTGGACAAACCTGACGGGGATTTTGTTATGAGCAAGCAACCGATCACAAATTAAGGTGGTCCGAAGACCGTATGCTGGGCAAGCAGCCACAAGATGCAAACTTTAAATGAAACTAACAAAAGTTAGCTAAGGTTTTTCGGGAAAAAGTTTTCCGTCTTTCGATGTTCAAGGGAGGGAGAGAAGCCGCTGAAAGACTTGTTTTTAAATACTTTTGCAGCCGGAAACGTCATTATGTACACGATCAGAATAAAATTCGAACAGAAAGGCCTGGAGCCGGTAACACTGGAAAATATCGCCCCCGGCGATTCCCTTTTGGAGATTTGCCTGGACAATGATATTGAACTCCATCATAACTGCGGCGGCGTCTGCGCCTGTACCACCTGTCACCTGTATATCGACAGCGGTATGGAACATATCGAGGAACTCAGTGATAAAGAAGAAGACTTTATCGACCGCGCCGTAAATCCGAGGCTGAATTCCCGCCTTGGATGCCAGAGTGTATTGCTGGAAGGAGAGGGTGAGATTGAGGTCACGTTACCCGACCAGTCGCAGTTTCTCGGAGAATAGTAATTTAAACAGCCGATCAGATCAGTATGAACCATTTTGAACCGCCCATACACTGGAACGATTACGAGGATATCGCTTTAAAACTTTACGAACGCTTCGGCGACGATTTCAACGAAGGACGGATTTACCGCGTCCGGTTTACCGACTTGCTGGAGTGGGTACTTGAAATCCCCGGCTTTGCCGGCAAACGCGAGGAAAGTAACGAGGGCCACCTGGAGATGATCCAGAGTTCCTGGGTTTACGAATGGAGAGACAACCAGAAATAGTCCACATGGATAACCTGCTTGCACTTTTTGGAAACATCAGCTGCCTGGTTTTTGATATGGATGGCGTGCTCACCGACGGGTCTTTACTTGTAATGCCCGGTGGAATATGGGTACGGCGTATGAACATCAAAGACGGCTATGCACTTCAGCTAGCAATAAAAAAAGGATACAAGGTGATCGTTATTTCCGGCAGTCATTCCGAAGAAGTGAAAGAACGCCTGCAAAGACTCGGCGTCACCGAGGTCCATATGAAGGTTGAGAACAAAGCAGCGCTGCTTCTGAACATTATGGACCGCGACTCGATCCGCAGGGAAGAAATCCTCTGTATGGGTGATGATATACCCGACCTGGAACTCCTGCGGCATGCCGGGCTGGCCTGTTGCCCTGCAGACGCTGTACCGGAAATCAAATCGGCCTGCCAGTATATTTCCCCGGTCAACGGCGGGGAAGGCTGTGTAAGGGACGTGATCGAAAAAGTATTGAAACTCCGTGGTCACTGGACGAATGATACCTCGGTGCCTTCCCGGTAATTTCTACGTATTTGTTGGTACGCTGTCTTATTTTCGCCGGGTGAAACTCTTCTATGGATTTGCAAGACTTGTGCGGTGGCCTAACCTGTTGTTTATTGCACTCACCCAGGGCTTGTTTTTCTTTTGTATCGTTCAACCGGGGTTTCACCAGGCGGGTAAAACTCCCAACCTCGAGCCGCCCTATATCTGGTGGATGATCCTTTCTTCTGTGCTCATTGCCGCTGCCGGCTACGTAATCAATGACTATTTTGATCTGAACATCGACCGGATCAATAAGCCCGACAAACTGGTGGTAGAGCGCGTGATCCGGCGGAGGTGGACCATCATCTGGCATATGGCCTTCAGCATTACAGGCGTACTCATCGGCATCTATATAGACTGGAAAACAGGCGTGCGGTTTCTGGGTATCGCCAACCTTGCCTGCGTAGTGCTCCTGTTCGTTTATTCTATTTCACTGAAGAAAAAGTTGTTATCAGGGAATATTCTGATATCGCTCCTCACCGGCTGGACAATTTTCGTGATCACCTGGTGCGAACTCAACCAGCTTTCGGTAGTCCAGCCCGGTTTCGACGCCGAACGGATCATCAAATGGGCCTTTGTATACGGTGGCTTTGCGTTCATTATCTCGCTGATCCGTGAAGTAATTAAAGACATGGAAGACGTGGAGGGCGACCGCCGGTATGGCTGCCGCACCATGCCCATAGTATGGGGCCTGAACGTATCGAAAACATTTACTGCGGTGTGGCTGGTTGTATTAATTGCTGCAATCATTGTGCTCCTGGTCTATATCCTGCGTTTTATGTACACCGGTCATGCAGGCAGCTGGTGGTGGCTGAGTATCCTTTATTGTCTTGGACTCATCCTCCTGCCACTGGCAGTAATTTTCAAACGTCTCTTCCCTGCTCAGTCACCTGGCGACTTTCATAAACTGAGTGGAATGGTAAAGCTGGTGATGCTCACCGGTATCCTTTCGATTATATTTTTAAAGTTTTACAACTGATATGCAGTCGATCGTTCTGGCTTCACAGTCACCGAGAAGAAAACAACTGATGGAATGGGCGGAAATCCCGTTCCAGGTTATCTGCCAGTTTACCGATGAATCCTTCCCTGCCGACATGCCGGTTGAAGAAGTGCCTGTTCATGTGGCCCGCGAAAAAGCCAGGGTAACGCGAGAACATATCCGCGAGGCGTATCATGGCAGGCATGCCGACCAGCCTGTGCTCGCCGCCGATACCATCGTCGTACTCGATAACGAAGTCATTAATAAGCCCGCGGACCTGGAAGAGGCGGTAATGATGCTGCAGAAACTATCCGGTCGCTCGCACCGCGTGATAACCGGTGTGGTGATACTATACGGTGACCGGGAAATCAGTTTTGCGGACATTACCGAGGTGGAATTCCATCCGCTTACCGAAGCCCAGATTCGTTTTTATGTTGAGAAATACGAGCCGCTCGACAAGGCGGGTGCCTATGCCATCCAGGAATGGATAGGAGTGGTCGGCATCAAAAGCATCCGCGGCGATTTTTATAACGTAATGGGCCTGCCCGTCAGCCGGGTGATCCAATCGTTGCAACAGCTCTGGGCTGCACAGGGCTGAGGGCTTGCAAATCTGCCCGGGATTCGGTAAATTAGGGATTCAACCCTAAACAATGAACGAACGCCTGCTCCAGTTTATCTGGCAATTCCAGTATTTCAACCGAAACCAGTTAAGGACCGATGAGGGTGAAACCCTCGAAATTATATCCCAGGGAAGTCTTAACCACGACCAGGGGCCCGATTTCCTGAATGGCACAATCAGGATCGGCCACACTACCTGGGCCGGCAACATAGAACTTCATCTCAGGTCTTCAGACTGGAAACGGCACGGACACACAGAAGATCCGAATTACCGCAATGTGATCCTGCACGTAGTATGGGATAATGACCTGCCGGTAGCGCAGTTTCCAACATTTACGTTGAAGGACAGGGTACCAAAGCACCTGCTGGAAAGGTATGATTACCTCATGCAGGGCGCACTGAAACAGGCTTGCAGCGGATTTCTTCCGGCACTTTCCCAACTCGCCTGGGTTTCGTGGAAGGAGCGCCTGCTCGCCGAAAGGCTTGAGAGACGGGCAACCAACATCTTTGCATTGCTGCAGCAATCCAACCAGCACTGGGAAGAAGTTTTGTGGTGGATGCTTTCGTTCAATTTCGGAATGAAGGTGAATGGAGCTGCTTTTGAAGCGATGGCGCGGAGCCTGCCGATCACTGTGCTGGCTAAACACCGTAACCAGGTTATTCAGCTCGAAGCGCTGATCCTTGGGCAAGCCAACCTGCTGAATGGCAGTTACCAGGACCGGTATGCAGGAATGTTGCAGAAAGAGTACCGTTTCCTGGCCAGGAAATATTCACTCCGGCCGCATACTGTCCTGCCACATTTTCTGCGGATGAGACCAGCGAACTTTCCCACGGTCCGCCTGGCGCAACTGGCCATGCTGGTGAAACAATCATCCCAGTTGTTTTCGCAGGTCAGGGAAATGAAAACAACCAGGGAACTGAAGGCGATGCTGAACGTTACTGCCAACGACTACTGGCACTATCATTATGTCTTCGACGAAGAAACGGCCTTCCTGCCCAAGCACCTCGGCGAACAGATGGCCGAAAACATTATCATCAATACCATCGCGCCGTTGTTGTTCGCGTATGGTTTGTACACCCGGCAGGAGGAGGTGAAAGACAAAGCGGTGCACTGGCTGCAGCAACTGCGCGCAGAACAGAACGCGATCACCAGGCTCTGGACTGCCGCGGAAGTCAGTAACCGGTCCGCCTTCGATTCGCAATCACTTATCGAACTTACCAACCAGTATTGCAATCACCAGCGCTGTCTCGAATGCGCTGTTGGGAACAAGGTACTGGGCGCAGGGTAGTGGTTGTAAATTCAAAAAAACGGCTAAAAATGCCGTATCGCGATGGCTGTGAAACGCAAAGGAGGTAATTTCACGCACTGACTATGCATTCCAGGAAAACAACTGCACCTTCTCCGACCGCTGAGTACATTCCTTATGCCGACACCGGTTTTTTCTCAAGAATGGTGATCGATTACCTGCAACAGGATAAGTCGCTGCGGAATTTTTATCGTTATGAACCAGACCTCGCAGGAATCCGGCAGGCCATCGAAGACAGGCAAAGGTATCATTACGACAGGGACGGACTGGTGAACGCGCTCAGCACCCAGTACGAGGGCCTCACCACCACCGATGCAGTCAGGCAAAACATTGAACTGCTGAAGCGTGATTCCTGTTTCGCTATTACCACCGCACACCAGCCCAATATCTTCACGGGGCCTTTGTATTTCGTTTATAAGATCATACATGCCATAAAACTCGCGGAGTATCTCAAACAGCAATTGCCGGAAAATGATTTCGTACCCGTATTCTTCATGGGAAGTGAGGACGCAGACCTGGACGAACTCGGCCATTGTGTGGTTGATTCAAAACGCTATGAATGGAAGACCAGGCAACAGGGCGCAGTAGGCAGGATGAAAGTGGATAAGGCTTTCGTCTCATTATTGGATGAACTCGCCGGCCAGCTGCAGGTGCTGCCATACGGGGAAGCGATCATCCGGATCTTCCGCGATTGCTACCAGCCGGGCGAATCCATCCAGCAGGCAACGCTCAGGCTGGTGAACCATTTGTTCGGCGACTTCGGCCTGGTAGTACTCGTTCCGGATAATCCCGCGCTCAAAGCAATTTTTCAACCTGTTATTGAAAAAGAACTCAAGGAACAGTTCTCGCATACAGCTGTGGCGGGGTCGATCGACCAGCTGGGTGAACGTTACAAAGTCCAGGCTGGTGGTCGTGAACTGAATCTGTTTTACCTGATAGATGACAAACGCGAACGTATCGGGCGGTATGGCGACGTTTACCGCGTCAATGGAATGGACCGGACGTTCACGGAAACAGAAATACTGGCTGAAGCCACTGCGCATCCTGAACGCTTTAGTCCGAATGTCATACTACGCGGTGTTTTCCAGGAAATGATCCTTCCCGGCATAGCATTCATAGGAGGGGGAGGAGAGATAGCCTACTGGCTGGAACTGAAAAGAGTATTTGAAGCCGTCCAGGTTCCCTTCCCGGTTCTGCTGCTGCGCAATTCTTTCCTGCTGATGACCACAGACCAGCATGAAATACTGAACAGTCTCGGCTTTCAATCAGTTGACCTTTTTCAGCCTGCCGACATATTGATGAACAGGCTCACGAAAGCGCAATCCTCCAACCGCCTCTCGTTAAGCGAAGAGATTGGAGAACTCAATAGCTTTTACCAGCAACTTCACGAAACGGCAAAGCAGGTGGACCAGTCGCTGGCGGAACACGTGAATGCACTGCAGGCAAAAGCGTTGAAACCGGTTGCCGAACTGGAAAAAAAGATGCTGCGTGCGGAGAAAAGGAAATTCGAGACCGCGAACCGGAAGATTGTACAGCTGAAGCACCAGTGCTTTCCCGGCGAGGGACTGCAGGAAAGAGTCGAGAATATTGCAGGTTTCTATGCGCGTTTCGGGAAAGAAATCCTTTACCGGCTCTATGAACATTCGCCGGCGCTGGAACAGCATTTCACGGTACTTACCCTCTAGTCAAACGAATTCTCAAACCCCTGTTTTTTCAGGTTCCCGGCTTTAGTGATCACTTCATCCTCGAGCTGTTTTTTATATCCGTCTACCTTTTCAGCTGTTCCCTGTTCAAAAGTCCCGATGATCTGCGCGGCGAGGATACCGGCATTCTTCGCGGCGTTCAGCGCTACGGTCGCCACCGGAACACCATTCGGCATTTGCAGTATAGACAGCACGGAATCCCAGCCATCAATAGAATTCGACGACCTGATAGGTACCCCGATAACCGGCAAGGATGTAAGGGATGCGACCATCCCGGGCAAATGTGCCGCCCCGCCGGCCCCGGCAATGATCACTTTCAGGCCGCGGGCCCTTGCGCCACTGGCATAATCGAACATTCTTTGCGGCGTACGGTGTGCGGACACTACGGTAAGCTCAAACGGTATATTAAAGTCGCGGAGAATATCGGCGGCAGCCTGCATCACATTGAGATCACTGTCGCTGCCCATAATGATTCCGACCATTGGTTGCATGTAGCAGGTTTGCGGCAAAAATACTAACGTGAAATGACTTTCAGGGTATGTTTGATTTTGTTTGCTTTATGCATGAGGTCCTGCCGGTCCTTACTCATAATGGTAACATGCCCCATTTTTCTTCCCGGTTTCGTTTGCCTTTTGCCATAAAGATGAACAAAAGCGTTTTCTATCCTGAGTACCTCCTCCAGTCCTTCATAAAAAGCTTCGCCCTGGAAGCCTTCGGCACCCAGGACATTAACGATCGCCGAGGGCATTATGGCCGCGGTATTGCCGAGGGGGTAACCCAGTATGATCCGCCAAAGCATGTCGTACTGGCTGCAATAATGCGCTTCAATCGTATGGTGGCCGCTGTTATGCACCCGGGGTGCAGTTTCATTTACGAGCACTTCGTCGTTCTTGTCTACAAAAAGCTCGATTGCAAACAAACCCGGACTCTGCAGATCTCTTGCAAGTTTCAGCGCGATCGCTTCTGCCTTCCAAAAAACCTTTTGCGGGATTTCTGCCGGGCAAACCTGGTAATCGAGCAGGTTCAGGATCGGGTCAAACAACATCTCGGTGGGCGGGTATATCGCGGTATCTCCTTTATCGTTCACAGCCACGATTACCGCGATCTCCATCTTCAAATCCACCATTTTCTCCAGGATCGCCGGCGCATTGAATCCTTTGTCTATTTCCCCGGCCGATTGCAGTATCTGTACCCCTTTACCATCATATCCTCCCTCGCCGATTTTGTGTACCGCCGGGAACATCGACGCCGCGGCGGCGAGCTCCTCCAAACCCGAGGTGAGCACAAAAGGGGCGGTAGGTATCTGATGTTCGCGGTAGAATTCCTTCTGGCGGATCTTGTTTTTGATAATGCGGATTGCAGCAGGCTTCGGGTATACGCGAACGCCTTCCGATTCGAGCCGCTCCAGCGCATCTACGTTTACCGACTCGATCTCTATCGTAAGCGCGTCGAGGTTCTTTCCAAACTGGTATACGGTGTCGTAGTCACGGATATCCCCTTTAACAAAATGGTCGCAGAGATGGGCTGCCGGGCACTGGTCATCGTTTTCAAGCACATAGGTTTCTACCACATAATTCGCAGCAGCCTGTAGCAGCATTCTGCCCAGCTGGCCGCCGCCAAGTATCCCGATTCTTTGCATATCACAAATGTAAGTGCATCAGGCAAACATCAGGCGTGCAGGTTTTTCCTGTCCAGTTCTGGTGTGGAACCGCAGGTAATCAGCGAATTCAGAAACCGCCGCACATCGCGGTAGCTATCCAGGTAATAGCGTGCGGCCGATATATTGCTCCCCACTTTGATTGTGAAAGCCTGGTCGGGAAGGCTGCGGAAGATGTCTTCGTCGGTATAATCATCACCGATGGCGATCATCATCTGCGGCTGGTAGTCCTTCACCCATGCGGCCACCGCTTTCCCCTTGTTGATTTCGGCGTTTTTTATTTCGATCACCTTATTTCCCTGCAGGATCTGCAGCCCCCGGTCGCTCACCAGGTATTTGAGATTATTGGTGAGTTCGTT
>DASVBM010000105.1:0-2911 GCA_036375835.1 Chitinophagaceae bacterium
TGTGGGCTATTTAAAATTTAATAGACACATGAAGTTATCACAGTTCAAGTTTGATCTCCCTCTCAATTTAATTGCCCAACACCCCACAAAAAAGCGCGAAGACAGCCGTATGATGGTGGTTCACCGCCACAGTGGTGAAATAGAGAACAGGCATTTTCGCGATATCCTGGACTATTATGAAGACAAGGACGTGTTCGTTGTCAACAATACCAAGGTATTTCCCGCCCGGATGTATGGCCGTAAAGAGAAAACAGGGGCCAAGATTGAAGTGTTCCTGCTTCGCGAGCTGAACAAACCCAACCGCCTCTGGGATGTGATCGTTGATCCCGCCAGGAAGATCCGCGTCGGCAATAAGCTGTATTTCGGAGAACATGATGAACTGGTGGCAGAGGTGATTGATAACACTACCAGCCGTGGTCGTACCATCCGTTTTCTCTGGGAAGGCGACGACGAGAGCTTTAAGCAAATGCTCGAATTCCTGGGCGAAACACCGCTTCCCAAATACATTAAGCGCAAGCCCGATGAAGAAGACAAAGAGCGTTACCAGACAGTATACGCAAAACATGAAGGAGCCGTCGCGGCACCAACAGCAGGCCTTCACTTCAGCCGGGAACTGATCAAGCGCTGCGAGATCAAAGGTGTCCGTTTTGCCGAAGTACCCCTGCATACCGGCCTGGGTACCTTCCGCCCTATTGAAGTGGAAGACCTCAGCAAACACAAGATGGATGCTGAATATTATAAGATCGATGAGACCGCCTGCAACATCGTGAACCAGGCCAAGCAACGCGGCAACCGTATCTGCTCGATCGGCACTACTACCATGCGCGCACTGGAGAGCAGCTTCACTGCTCAGAAACTGCTGAAGCCAAGCGAAGGCTGGACGAATATCTTTATCCACCCGCCTTATAATTTCAACATCGCAGACAGCCTTGTAACGAATTTCCACCTCCCCAAGACCAGCCTGCTGATCATGGTCTGCGCTTTCGCAGGCTATGACCTTGCCATGGAGGCCTATAAGAAAGCGATCAAGGACAAGTACCGTTTCTTCAGCTATGGAGACGCGCTGCTGGTGTTATAATTTGTTCCGGCAGGCTGGTTGATTCAAGCTAATCTGAATCTGCCTGCCGGCTTTTTCCTCCGGAAGACCCTCAACGAACTACGATTCCAGGTCCCGCGTTCAGGTCCTTGCCTGAATTCAGCTGCCGTGTATTCGCTAACTTAGCGGGCATGCAGGAAACATTCACAGCGAATTGCATCAAACGGTTTGAATCCTACCGCGAGCTGGGTGAGAAAACCTTTGCGCAACTGGAGGATCAGCATTTTTATTTCAAGCCTTCGCCTGACAGCAACAGCATTGCCATTATCATACAGCATATGTATGGTAACATGTTGAGCCGATGGACCAACTTCCTCACCGAAGATGGCGAGAAGGAATGGCGTAAGCGTGACGCTGAATTTGATGAAATACCCATCAGCCGTGAAGACCTGATGAGTTTCTGGAAAGAAGGGTGGTCGGTACTACTGAATACCCTCCAGGCGCTGAAGCCGGAGGACCTCTCCCGTACCGTTACCATCCGTGGTGAAAAGCTGCTCGCTTATGACGCGATCCTCAGGCAGATCGCGCATTATTCCTACCATGTAGGCCAGATCGTAACCCTGGGAAAAATGCTCAGGGACGCGGAATTCAAAAGCCTGAGCATCCCGAAGAAACGTCATTAAATCATATCAAAGCCGGTGATCACCTTCAGCCATACCCCCGGGAGAACCGTTAACGCAGGCGGAAAAGAATTGCTTTTCTTTTCCGGTTATGCTTATCTCGGCATGCACGGCGTGCCGGAATTCATCGAACTGGTAAAGGAAGGTATCGACAGGTTCGGAATGTTGTTTCCATCTTCAAGGATATCCAATACCCGGTTCGACCTCTTCGACACCTTCGAATCAAAGCTTTCAGAGATATCCGGAACCGAAGCAACGGTATCTTTTTCTTCCGGGTTTCTCGCCGGCAGGGCTGTGATGGAGCTGTTCAAAGGGCAGGAAGTTTCGTCGCCGGCGGGAACGCACCCGGCCATATCGGGTCTTTATTTTGAAGGTGAATTCGGCGAATGGCGGCGTTCACTACGCGAAAACGCCGTCGCATCTTTCGATGCTGTAAATCCGCTTACCGCTACAGTTAATGATACTTCCTGGCTGAATGAAATATCCGGTTTGACCTGCATTATCGATGACTCTCATGGCACCGGGCTGCTGAACAATGGCAGGGGAATATATCCCGGATTGCCTGACCGGCACCAGTATATCCTGCCGTATTCATTGTCGAAGGCCTGGAACATCGGCGGGGGCGCGGTGGGTTGTACTGCCGAAACCGCGAACCGGTTAAGGCGAACCGCTTATTATGCCGGGAGTACCGGTATTTCCCCGGCGCTGATGCATGCTTTTGTAAATGGCCAGGAACTGTATAACAGGCAGCGGGAACAGCTGAAAGAAAATATCCTCCTCTTCAGGAGCTTAACTGCAGACCGGTTCAGGGGACACGGCGACTTACCGGTGTTCATACTGCCTTCCGACATAGATGAGCAGCGTTTACTGGAGCAGGGTTGCGCGATCTCTTCATTTGCCTACCCCGATCCGGGTGGAACGAAGATTAACCGGGTTGTCATCAACGCACTGCATACACAGGAAGACCTGGAACGGCTTTCGGCCCTGCTGCAATAGTTACATCATTTCTGAAAGTTCCAGCCAGCGCATCTCTTTTTGTTCAAGTTCCTGCGCGATCTCGGTAAGCCGCCGGCTGATACGCCCGATCTGCTCATAGTCTCCTTCCGGGTTGCTGAGCTGGTTGGTGAGCGCATCCCGCTCCGCTTCCAATGCAGGAATTTCTTTTTCAAGCTGCTCGAATTCGCGCTTCTCTTTA
>DASVBM010000370.1:0-4988 GCA_036375835.1 Chitinophagaceae bacterium
AAGTTGACTACGATGTTTTCCGCAATGAACTTGGTATGGTTAGAAGCAATGACACCAGAAGCGAGTACACGGAAGACGACGACAACGATTTTGACGAAGAGAAGAAAAGTTATTCTTCTCAGCGCAAGGGTGCTGCCGGTGCAAAGAGCAAAACACCGGTGCTGGACAATTTTGGCCGCGACATCACCAAGCTGGCCGAAATGGGTACGCTCGACCCGATCGTCGGTCGCGAAGAAGAAATCGAAAGGGTATCACAGATCCTTTCCCGTCGCAAGAAAAACAATCCCATTCTTATTGGCGAGCCCGGCGTAGGTAAAACAGCCATCGTTGAAGGCCTCGCACTGCGCATCGTGCAGCGGAAGGTATCCAGGGTGCTTTTCGATAAGCGCGTGATTTCACTCGATCTTGCCGCACTGGTAGCAGGTACCAAATACCGTGGCCAGTTTGAAGAGCGCATGAAGGCGATCATGAACGAGCTTGAAAAGAACCGTGACGTGATTCTGTTCATCGACGAGATCCACACCATTGTGGGTGCCGGCGGCGCCAGCGGCTCGCTGGATGCCTCCAATATCTTCAAACCTGCGCTGGCAAGGGGTGAACTCCAATGCATCGGCGCATCTACACTCGACGAGTACCGGATGCACATAGAAAAGGACGGCGCACTCGATCGCCGTTTCCAGAAAGTGATCGTCGATCCGCCCAGCGTGGAAGAGACCATCCAGATTCTCACGAATATCCAGAGCAAATACGAGGACTATCATAACGTTTCCTATTCAGAAGACGCCATCGAGGCCTGCGTAAAGCTCAGCGACCGGTACATGACAGACCGGTTGTTGCCGGACAAGGCGATAGACGTGCTGGACGAAGTAGGCGCAAGGGTACACCTGAAGAATATCAATGTTCCTGAAAATATACTCGAACTGGAAAAGAAGATCGAGGAGATCAAACAGGAAAAGAATAAAGTGGTGAAGAGCCAGCGCTTTGAAGAAGCTGCCTCCCTCCGCGACACTGAAAAACGCCTGGGCGAAGAACTCGAGAAAGCAAAGGCGCAGTGGGAAGAAGAGAGTAAACACAAACGTTACCCGATTGCCGAAGAAGACATAGCCGAAGTGGTGAGCATGATGACCGGCATCCCGGTTAAACGGATGGTACAGGCCGAGAGCGATAAGCTGCGTCGCATGAACGAAGACATGCGCCAGATGGTGATCGGCCAGGATGAAGCCATCGGCAAGGTGGTGAAGGCCATCCAGCGGAACCGCGTGGGACTGAAAGACCCGAAGAAGCCGATAGGTACCTTCATCTTCCTGGGCCCGACCGGTGTAGGTAAAACCGAGCTGGCAAGAGCTCTTGCGCGTTATATGTTCGATTCAGAAGATTCGCTGATCCGGATCGATATGAGCGAGTATATGGAGAAGTTCACCGTTACCAGGCTGGTGGGTGCGCCTCCGGGCTATGTTGGTTACGAAGAAGGCGGACAGCTTACCGAAAAAGTGCGCCGCAAGCCTTATTCGGTGATCCTGCTCGATGAGATCGAGAAAGCCCACCCTGATATTTACAACATCCTCCTGCAGGTGCTTGACGATGGACAGCTCACTGATGGCCTGGGCCGTAAAGTGGACTTCAAAAATACGCTGATCATCATGACTTCGAATATTGGCGTTCGCCAGTTGAAGGATTTTGGTGAAGGCGTCGGATTTGCCACCGCAGCCCGCCTGCAGAACCAGGACGAAGCAAACAAAGCCGTGATCGAAAAAGCGCTGAAGCGTACCTTCTCGCCCGAGTTCCTGAACAGGATCGATGACGTGGTGATCTTTAATTCGCTGACAAAAGAGAATATTTTCTCCATCATCGATATCCTGATGAAGGGTGTTTTCAAACGGCTCACTTCGCTGGGCTACACCCTGGAGATCTCGGACGAAGCCAAGGACTTTATTGCCGAGAAAGGTTACGACGTGCAGTTCGGTGCAAGGCCATTGCACAGGGCGATCCAGAAATATCTGGAAGACCCCCTGGCTGAAGAGATACTGAACCTCAGTGTCAAAGAGGGCGATACCCTGATCGCTGAGCTGGATAAGGAAAATGAAAAGATTAAGTTCCGGCTTAAAGGCAAAGGCAAGACAAAAGAAGAAAAAGGTGCACAGGCATAAAATGAAATCCCGCTTAACGCGGGATTTTTTTTTGGCTTCATTTCTTCATTTCCCTGGCGCGGCCCTCACCGGATAATGATCTCGTCTATAAACAGGTGTGAAGGATTGCCTGCACTCTCGTGCCATGAGGGAAGTTTACCGCCAGTTACTGCTTTCACTTTGATATAGCGTGATTTCGATTGGATCTCTGTTCCGAGGATCGTTTCATGGGCGCCATCTCTGTCTTCAACCGTCTGGTTCGCCACCCTTGCAATTTCGGTGAACTGCACACCGTCATTGCTGGCATAAAATATTACTTCCCCGGGATAAAGGATCCAGGGGCCGATGTCCTGCAATACATGAATGCCCAGGAAAGAAATACTTCTTTCAGCCTGCAGGTCAACCACCGCTTCGAAGTCCTGGTCAAAATAGCTTTGCCATTCCCCTGCACGCCAGTTCTTTGTTCCGGTTATGCCATCGATCAGTGCTTCAGGACCACCTGCCGTATACATCGGGTGTACCTTCGATGAAACACGGATGCTGATGTTGCCGGGCAAACGGTGGAACTGCTGCGTAACCATCTGGCTTGAACCTACACCTCTCATCGCAAACGCGGTCACGGTAACGGTGCCGTGAACCGGGAATGGCCCGGTGTACTCCCGGAAACCTTTTGCTTCGTTTCCGGAGACACGATACCAGATACTCGCGCTGCTGTCAATACTCCCCAGTTCAACAAACATGGAATCCCTGAATTTATTACTGCTGTTCCGTACGAAAGGGGCGGCGACGATTTCGGCTGATAGGATTTTCGAACGGGGTGCTTCGATCTCCATGGCAGCCTGCAGGAAAGGCTTTGGTGCCAATTCAAAGGATAAGGTTCCGCCATTTGCCAGCGTGGAATGTTTCAGGTAGCTTTTTGTATACTTCTTTCCATTCAGCATGGCCGACTGCAGGTAGAACGCGTTGGCAGCTGCCTTCTTCGCTTTTATAACGAACTTCCTGCCATGCTCAAGATTGATCTTCACTTCCTCGAACAACGGCGTACCGATAACATATTCACCGCTGCCGGGACAGACCGGGTAGAAGCCCATTGCTGAGAAGACAAACCAGGCGCTCATCTGGCCGCAGTCTTCATTTCCAATCAACCCCTCCGGTTTGTTCTTATAGAATTCAGAGCAGATGCGATGCACCAGTTCCTGTGTTTTCCAGGGCATGTCAGCATAGTTGTAGAGGTAAGCCATATGATGACTTGGCTCGTTACCGTGGGCATACTGGCCGATCAAGCCGGTAACATCCGGCTGTTCCCTGCCTGTAGTTGCAGATGACGTAGTAAAAAGTTCATCAAGTTTCGATGCGAAGGAATCACGGCCACCGTACATTTCTACCAGCGTTTCAATATCCTGCGGCACCGTGAAGCTGTACTGCCAGGAATTTCCCTCGGTAAAGAAGTTATTGATCTCTTTTGCATCAAAGGGATGCTGCCACATCGCCTGAAGTTTCCCGCGCATATGGTGCGTGGCGGGGTCGAAAACGTTCTTGTAAAACTGTGCACGATCAATGTATTTCCGGTAAACACTGTCGTTCCCCGTCATCATCGCGAACTGCGCGATGCACCAGTCATCATATGCATATTCCAGCGTTTTTGAAACCGATTCGTGTTCTTTTTCATTACTGATATACCCGAACTTCCTGTAATGATCCAGGCCGAAACGGCTGCTCTCCGCGTAACTCGTCATTGCCTTCAGCAGTTCGGCGGCGCCTGCTTTGAATACTCCTTTCTGCCAGGCATCAACGATCACCGGGACTGAATGGTATCCGATCATGCAGTAGGTCTCGTTGCCAGCCAGTTCCCACACAGGTAACATGCCGCCATTCCTGTATTGATGCAGGAACGTCCTGATCCAGTCTCTTGTTCTTTGCTGGTTCAGGATCGTCATTAAAGGATGGTAAGCCCGGTAAGTATCCCAAAGTGAAAACACGCTGTAGTTGGTAAAATCTGCCGCGCGATGGATCTTTTTGTCTGTGCCGCGGTATTGCCCGTCCATGTCCTGGAAAAGGTTGGGCACTACCATCGTGTGATAAAGCGCCGTGTAAAAACTCACCTGTTCATCATGTGTTCCGCCTTTCACCTCGATTTTTCCAAGCTCTTTATTCCAGGCCGCTTTTGCCTTCTGGGAAACATTGTTGAAATTCCAGTTCCTGATTTCCGACAAAAGATTCTGCCGCGCTCCTTCTGCGCTTACCGCCGAGATGCCTACCCGCGCCTTCAATACACCACCTTCCGGCAGGTTGAAGCTGAGTTGCGCCTGCAGGCCGGCGCCCTCCGCCATCGCTTTTGAAATGCGGGTCACGGTGTCGGAAAGGTTCACTTCGAAATCCCTGATCGGCTGATCGAAGATGATATGGAAATAAAAGAACTGGTTCTGTGCCCAGGACCTGCTGCGCCGGTGACCCCTGATCTCCCTGTCGTTTATTTTTTCAATGGAGCAATCCAGCACCTGGTCGCGATGTTTGAGGTCGATCAGCACCGATCCTTTCCTGGTGTTTGCCGGGAAAGTATACTGGTGCATACCGCTCCTGTAGGAAGTGGTGAGCGCCGCGCGGATATGATGCTTGTCCAGCAGCACTTCGTAGTATCCCGGCGAGGCTTTTTCATTTTTATGTGAGAAGGAAGATCGGTACCGGGCTTTGTCCCACTGCACCTCACCGGTAAAAGGCATCATCAGCAGATCGCAGTAATCAGGAATACCCGTTCCGCTTAAGTGCGTATGGGAGAATCCATAGATCACGGAGTCGCTGTAATGATATCCACTGCTTCCGTCCCAGTCCGCCATCCGGGTGTCCGGGCTCAGCTGCATCATC
>DASVBM010000422.1:0-9747 GCA_036375835.1 Chitinophagaceae bacterium
TATGATCGTTGTCTGCATATCCCGTTACCGGTGCAGGCGGTGGCGGAGGTGGTGGAGGGGTTACGCCGGTACCGGGATCAACCGGGCTGGTGGTTTCCTTGGAACATGAAAGGATCAGCACCAGGAACAGCGCAAGTGGTACGTATTTCATCCCGCGAAAATACAGTGCGGGTTTGGTAAGCCGGCAGTTGCAGGATTCTGCCGGTGTTAAATGTTGATGAAACGGGCGATAACGTCGCTGGAACTTAGTGCCAGCTCATTTTGTATGAGAAGCAGATTTAATGTGTGTGGTAAACCAACCTAACGATATGAAGTATGCAAAAGGCGCAGACAGACAGCCTTCGCGCATATCAAAATTTCCTGAAATTTTTTAATCGTTTGCTGTTGCCGGTTTCAGTTTTTCAGCGTATCATGTGCTCTCTTTTTTCCCGCTGACCAACACCACCATTTTTTTTCAGGACTAAAAACTAATGTACTGCTTATGAGAGAGTATGTAATTTTTATGGCCTCACTAGCCGCTATCCTTGGAATCTACCTGGTCTTTGTCATTCGCCAAAGACGCCGGTTCAGAAGATTTTATGAAAACGGTAGATAAAAATCTGTTCCGCCCCCGAAGCGGAACATTTTTTATTCATACAACTCCTGTTCATCGGTGTAGTATGTTTTCCTGCCACCGATCGTTGCCTTTAAAATTTTAGCGCCCGTAGGACTCAGGTTGCGTTTCGGTTGGTGAATGTCCAGGAAATCCCTGATCTCACCTGAAATCAGTTCCGGGTTCTTCTTCAATATCTGCTTCTCCGCTTTCTTCAACACTGACGGAATCGCCTTTGCCAGCTTCCTGATGGCCGCATCCGGTATGGCATTGCTTTTTGACAAAGGAGCAATGCGGGCTTTCCACAAAATTTCATCGGCATAGGCGTTGCCGATGCCCCGGATACGATCCTGGTCCATCAGCACAGTTTTCACCGGCGATCGTGTTTGCAGTATTTCTTTCAGGTATTTATAGCCGAGGTCGGGCGAAAGCGCATCCAGGCCTTCTTTGTCTTCCGGGTCGAGACGGATATTGGCTTTCTTCTGCCAGTCGGTGATTGCAATGCCTTTCCCACCCGTGAAATGCAACCCGACCAGCGTGTGCGGGTATTCGTTTTCTTTATCTAACAGCTTCAACTCTCCATGCAGCATCAGGTGAAGTCCGAGCAGCGTACCGTTACTGAATTGAAAGCGCAGCTCCTTACCCGATCGGTAAACCGATTTTAGCCTGGCGCCTTTCAGGGCTTTGGATAAAACAGCAGGCTTATCCTTCAGCTTTGCCGCCTTTTTCACGCTGATTGATTCCAGCTTCTTGCCGGCAAAAAGCTTTGTGAGATTTCTGCTGAAGACCTGCAGGTCGGGAAGTTCTGGCATAAAGAAGAATTATCGTTCACATTTCTGGATGCCGGCTGCGATAACGGTGGCAAGGTCGAGGTTCTCGACATCTACCGGCAACCAGTTCATGCAACCGTCATCCGGACATAAGCTAAATGGTACCAGCAACACCTCGGTGTCATCCGTGAGCGCGGCCACAAACAGCCTTTGCTCCCGGGCTATAAATTCAGTAACGGAAACGGCCTCGGTATCTCCTTTGTATTTGATGCTTATACCGAATTCCTGTCCCGGCGTCCAGCCCTCCTTGCTCAGAAAATTACTTATGTCGTTCATAACAAACCGCTTTCACATAGCGCTTCAAAAAACCTGCCTATACTAAGCAGCTGTGATGGCTGCCAATGCAGTAGCGATCGCCGCGCCGGCGGCAGCATTGTGCCTGATGAGTGCGATGTTCGACTCCAGGCTTTCTCCTTTTGTATGGCTGGCGATATGCTGTAAAAGAAATGGCGTGAGGTCTTTTCCTTTTACTCCCGCAGCGGCGGCAGCGCTGATCGCATGACGGATATGATCTTCTATTATTTCTACCGGAACTTCATATTCCGCGGGAACAGGATTTGCGACCAGCACCGAACCTTCGAGGCCCATCTTCCATTTCACGTCCAGCATCGCCGCTATTTCATCTGCAGTGCGCAATGTGAGTGGTGAACGGAAACCGCTGTTGCGGGAATAGAATCCCGGCAACATCTCTTCACCCAGGGTGACAACCGGTACACCCAGCGTCTCCAGGTATTCCAGGGTGAGGCCGATGTCGAGAATCGATTTGATTCCGGCCGAGACCACCGCAACCGAGGTCTGCGCCATTTCAGTGAGGTCTGCAGAGATATCCATCGTTGTTGCTGCGCCTCGGTGCACCCCTCCGATGCCACCGGTGACGAAGATTTTTATGCCTGCCATCGCCGCAATGCGCATGGTAGCTGCAACAGTAGTGGCTCCGCAGATCTTATTTGCTACCACGTAGGGCATGTCGCGAAGGCTCACTTTCCATACTCCTTTAGCCTTGCCAAGATATTCCAGTTGTTCGGCGCTGAGTCCCACGCAGCACTTACCGTCCATAATGGCAATGGTTGCAGGTATCGCGCCACCTTCGCGCACCACCTGCTCCACCTCTCGGGCTGTGTGCACGTTCTGCGGGTAAGGCATGCCATGCGCGATGATCGTAGATTCAAGCGCCACTACCGGCAGCCCCTTCAGGAGCGCCGCATTCACCTCCGGTTGAACTTGCAGGAAACGGTTCATGATTCGGGAAAATGTTTGGGTACCAGTGCCAGCAGTTTTTCCTGCGTGAGGTGCCTGGCAATTGCGCCATTCACCTGCAGGATCTCTGCTGCCAGCGTATGGGCGATCTTCAGGCATTCAATATCATCTTTGCCGAGGTGCTTGCCCAGCAGGAATCCCGAGAGCGAGCCATCGCCCGCGCCGGTGCAATCCACCACGTCTACCAGCGAGGCATGAAGCGAGATCGTTTTTTCTTTCGAGATGATCGTCGATCCGTGTATTCCATTGTGCAGCCAGATGTGTTGCACGCCGCGGTCGAGCAATTCTTCGACCTGCTTCTTGGTTGACGACATCGCTTCGTGGCAGATCACGGGCAGTTCGTCTTCGTTTGGGGTGAGCAGGTACAGGCCTTCAAGCTGCATTGCTGCGAGTTTGGAAGCGGGCGGAACCGATACCGGTTCGATGATCACCGGGATACCGGTCTGCCTGCTGAAATCGATCAGCCATTCCATTGTCTCCACGTTTACGTTGGCATCGGCCAGCAGGTAAGAGGCGGTTTGGAGCAGGCTTTTATTCCATTCGAGGTGTTCCGGGGTAATCAGGTGAGTGGCTGCGTTGGTAAGAAAAGCGGTGAACAGCGAACCATCCACGTTGAGGATGCCGGTGTATTTGCCGGTGAGCCCGTCGATGGTGATAGCGGCGTCCAGTTTGACACCCGCTGCAGTACAAATTTCTTTCAGCCAGCGTCCGTCACTGTCATTTCCGAACACGCTGATCAGTTGCACCGGTACACCCAGGAGGGCAAGCTGGTGAGCGATATTGCGGGATACACCGCCCGCAGTTTTGGTGACCGTGGCATCGGAAGTAGAAGCCGGGATGATCTTGTCAGTTGCGTGGAATAACTCGTCTACAAGTGCAGCGCCGATACAGATAACAGGACGGGACATGGATGCAAAGCTAAGCGCATTGGATGAAGATTTGTTTCCCGCCTGCCGGACCGTGACCGCGATTCTATTCAGTTTTTATTGGTTCCCCGTCTTTCCTGCGCACCACCAGGAAGGCGTCATGCTCCAGCGGCAGGTAGCCCATTTCGTAACAGAAGCAATAGGTATCGCCGTTGCGGTTGGTGAAGGTGTGCGTGATGTATTTGAAATCAAACCCCTGTTGCAGCAGTTTCTCGCGGGTGGTACGGATCACTTTGCCGGAACCCAGCGTCTTATCCAGTATCCTGCGGTTGCGGTTCAGGAGGCTGTTGATAGAGCGCACTACCGTACTGTTCACCGTTTTGATCGAGTTGTTGTAAACATTCCGGCAGTAGTCGTTGCAGAATTTCTTGTCGATCCTGCCATGCAGCGCTTTATCGCAGGCCAGGCAGTGGCGGGTGGTGCTTTCGGGCATAAGGGTTGAGTTTAGCGGTAAAAAGATAAAAAAGATTTTTACCCCCCGCAAGCACGTGCGCGTTAAATTATAGCGGCATACAAATATCCAGTCTTTGTCAAAATGACATGCAGGCAATTTCCCACCAGGGATCTCTCTAATCACATGTTACTTCCCGGAAGTCTTCTGTCTTTTCGTCGTATTCGAGGCAGGATCGCTTAACCAGTACCATTTTGTTGTTCACCAGTTTGTACTCGGCATTCATGTGACTTCTGCCTCCGCAGCATTGGTTGTGTTCATAGATCCGCTTTCTTCCGGCATCAAACTCAAGTGAAGTGCCCTCAAACCCGCTGTTAAAATATTGCTTCGACGCGGTATCATACAGGAAATAAATCCTTGAGGTATTAGGTCCCGCGTAACTGCTCTCAAATACCGAGAACTCGCGGATGCCATCGAAATTATAATCTCCCGTTTCCAGGTTCTCAAGACCCCGGAGCTGGCATTCCAGATCGAATTGTTGAATCAACCTGCCCGTTTTCTTCTCCAGGACCTTTACGCCGGTTACATATGGATAAAAGACTCCTTTGGTTTTTGAGACCACCAGCCGGAAATACTGCCCCGGCAGGGAAACAGGTTGTATGATTTCCCGGTCATTCCATTCTATGCTGTCGCCAGGCTCCAGTTCAAAGGATTTACTTAGCCGGACCGGAATGCGGTTGGAAGTGCCGGTTGCCTGCCAGTATCCGTTTAGCTTTTCCGCCGAAGGATCGAAGTGTTCGAATTGAAGCGTTGCCCTTTCTGTTCCGTTGGTATTCTTTTCGGCGAAGGTTAATGTGTCGTGTGCATACCTGCCAACGATCGCGATTGGTTCATTGTATTTGTTGTAAGCATAAATCGCCCTTGCGTAACCATCAAAGTGCAGATCCATCACCATCTCGACAGGCTGTTCTCCAATAAATCCGGAATAAGCTGCCTGGCTGAATACATTCAGAGACCAAAAGAACAGAACCGGTATGAACAATGCCGGCCTCAGTTGGTAATACGGGTGACGGGTCATGGTTTACTATAATATTTGTTTTGCCGGACCTGTTCTATCCCGCGCGCAATATCTTTTCCATCTTCTTACCCCTGGCCAGTTCATCTACAAGCTTGTCGAGGTAGCGTACCTGCCGGGTGAGCGGGTTTTCGATCTCTTCTACCCGGTAGCCGCAGATCAGACCGGTTATCAATCGCGCATTCGGGTTGAGCGTTGCTTTTCCGAAGAATTCACGGAAAGTAACTTTATCGGCGATGAGTTGCTGAAGCTTTTGTTCATCGTAGCCGGTGAGCCATTTAATTACCTCGTGTAATTCTTCCTTTGTCCGGCCTTTCTTCTCTGCTTTGGCCAGGTAATGCGGGTATACCGAAGCGAAGCTCATGTTGGCAATGCGTTCGTCGTGGTTCATGATTCTAAGTTAAAGCAGAATGGAATTTTGAATTACACCAACGGGTCTCCATGTTGGGAATGACAGGCTAGTGCGTGCCACCTGCCTGTTGCCGCCACTCCCATTTCAGCAGCGAATAACAATCCGAGTCTTCGCTTATCCCGTTCACAACATAATCTTCCCTCATTGTGCCTTCCCGGGTGAAGCCATACCGGTTCAGCAACCGGAGGGAAGGAGTGTTGTTTACGTCCACCAGCGCCTGTACGCGGTGGAGGTTCAGCTGGTTAAAGCCGTAATCGAGCACCGCCTGCAGCGCCTCTGTCATGTACCCTTTTTTCTTATCCGGGTCGTTCCGGATACTGTAAAACAGTTCGGCCCTGCGGTGTGCGCGGTTCCAGGTATGAAAGCCGCATTCGCCAAGCGGCAGCCCGGTATGCCGATCTGTGAGCAGGAATACAAAGAGCGAAATCCGATGCGTTTCCATTCCTTTCTCGTGCATTTCCCGGTAAAATTCATAGCCTGCTTCGTCGATCCCGAAATAGCTGCAAATTTCTGTTTTGGTTTTTGTTTCAAACAGTTCGTGTATGAGTGCAGGGGTAATGCTTTTCAGGGTCAGCCTGTCTGTATGGATCACGACCTGTTCAGCGAGGGCAGTAGTCATTGTTTCAATTATTGAGTTCAAAGGTGGCAGATGATCCTGCCTCGTTTAGTGATATACTCCACGTCCCGCCAAATATAATGATGGCTTCAGGTTTTATTTTCCTGGTTGTTTAAAGCAACGATTGCGCGCAGCTGGTATTAATTGTCACGCAAGTGAACAGGTGCCCGCCTAAAAATGCCTTGAAACACATCTTCCACCTTTTTTCGCATGCCCATTATCCCATTTATGTTGCCCTGAAAATCAATGCCATATCCGTTTATAAACGTTTATACCCGTTTCCTTGCGGAAGTAAACGGTTAAAAACCGACTACGCCTTCCACAGGATCGCAGTTTTGTGTCGTCGGTCGCTTTGACCGGCTGAAATAAAAACCTTTAAATCCAAAGTCATGTACGCATTAAAAAACAAAGTGCAGTTGATTGGCAACCTGGGTACCAACCCGGAAGTGAAACAAACAGAAAATGGTAAGAAGCTGGCCCGCTTCAGTATCGCCACTAATGAAGAGTATAAGAACGCGAAAGGTGAGCGAGTGAAGGAAACGCAATGGCATAACCTGGTGGCCTGGGGCAAGCTGGCGGAGATCATCGAGAAATACCTCGCGAAAGGTTCCGAGGTAGCGGTGGAAGGTAAACTGGTATACCGCAACTACAATGACAAGGAGGGTGTGAAAAGGTACTTTACTGAGATCGTGGTGAACGACCTGCTGATGCTGAGCAAAGCCCAGTCATGAGTACCATTTAACAATACTGTCGCGGGGCGGCAGGCCTCGCGGCAGTTTGTTTTCCGTTACTTAGCGTTTTGTTAGCTGCTGTTGCAGACATGCCTGGTTTTGCATCCGCCGGAACCACCGGCAGATCACCGGAAAAGATGTAATATTAATAAACGAAGTTCCCGGAAGTGAAAGAAACCGAAATAAACGCCGAATTCCGGCTGGCTGCTGACCTTGTCAACCAGACCAGTCGAAATATATTTCTTACCGGCAAGGCGGGTACGGGTAAGACCACCTTCCTGCGCCACATCCGCGCCACCACACCCAAACAGATGGCGGTGGTTGCCCCCACCGGCGTTGCGGCTATCAATGCCGGCGGCTCTACCATTCATTCGCTGTTCCAGTTGCCCTTCTCGCCGTATATCCCTGAAACAAATGGCAGCGCGGCGGGAAACACCATCAACGATAAACACAGCCTGGTATCGAAGCTTAAATTCAATACTGAACGCATTCGGATGCTCCAGGAGCTGGAGTTGCTCGTCATAGACGAGATCAGCATGGTACGCTGTGACGTACTTGATTCAATTGACGCGGTGCTGAAACATTTCCGCCATCGCCACCACGAACCATTCGGGGGCGTGCAACTGTTGCTGATCGGCGATCTGTACCAGCTCTCTCCCGTTGCCGTGAATGAAGAATGGCAGCTCCTGTCAAGATTCTACCGCTCACCTTATTTCTTCGACAGCCGGGTGATGCAGCATTCACCCCCGGTAATGATAGAGTTCACCAGGATCTACCGGCAGACAGACGACCGGTTTATCGGCATGCTCAACGAGGTACGGAATAACGCCGTCAGCCAGCGGACACACGAGGCACTGGAAAGCCTTTATCAGCCATCGTTCAGCCTGCAACGGGACAATGGTTATATCATCCTCACCACGCATAATTATAAAGCGGATGCGATCAACCGCGAGGAACTCGATAAACTGCCGGGTTCCACCCTTCAGTACCTGGCAAAAATAGAGGGCGAATTCGGGGAGAAAGCCTATCCGGCCGAGGAAAAGCTGGAACTGAAAGAAGGCGCCCAGGTGATGTTCATCCGTAACGACCGGGAAAAGAAATATTTCAACGGGAAGATCGGAACAGTCACCTCCATTGAGCGGGACCGGATCTGCGTACGCTGCAAGGATGAAACCGAAGATATTGAAGTGAATCAGGAGACCTGGGAACAGCTCCGGTATACATTGAATGAAAGCACTAACCAGCTTGAGGAAAAACTGGCGGGTTCGTTTACGCAATACCCGCTGCGACTGGCCTGGGCGATCACAATTCATAAGAGCCAGGGCCTGAGTTTTGATAAAGCAGTGATCGACGCGGGTAATTCTTTTGCACCGGGACAGGTGTACGTTGCCCTCAGCCGCTGCACCAGCCTGCAGGGCGTAGTGCTGCTGAGCCGTATCACCCCTGCCAGCCTGAAAGTGGATGAAACCATTGTTGAATTCAGCAAACAGTGCCGGCCACCGCTGGAACTTTCGTCAGAACTCGGCGAATCGAAAAAACAGTTCCAGCAATACCTCCTCAATCAACTGTTCGACCTCTCGGTTGAATTACGGGCATTGCAGCGCCTGCGGAACCATGTTGATAAGAATGCAGCAGGCTTTAACACCAGTACATACGAATGGCTGAACAGCCTGGCAGTGCTAATGGGTTCAGCAGCTGACATTGCGGCCAGGTTCCGAAAGGAGCTGCAGCAGCTCTACGGCAGCGGCCTGGTACCGGAAGTTGATACCGCGTTGCAGCAAAGGGTGAAAGACGCCGCCGGATATTTCATCACTCAATTCAAAAAACTGCTGGATCAGATCGCTGGTTGCACTGCAGAAACGGACAGCAGGGTTGTGGCAAAACAGTTCAACGAAACAATCAAGACCGTTTTCCAGCACCTGGCATTAAAACAACGGCAGATGGAAGTGCTCAGGGAGGGCTTCAGCGTAGAGGATTATTACCGCGCCAGAAAGGGTTTCGTAATGCCATTACTCCGGGTAAATGCTTATGCCGCCGGCTCCGATGCGGTTAAAGACACCGAACACCCGGAACTGGTCTCCGAATTGAAGGCTCTGCGCAACGCGATCTGTGCCCGTACCGGCCTGCCTGTATATATGGTTGCATCGGGGACAACTCTTGCGGAAATGGCCAGGTCACTGCCAGGAAATGAAAAACAGCTCATGCTGATCAAGGGCTTTGGCAGGGTTAAAGTGCAGAAGTACGGCGCTGAGTTCCTGGAGATCATCAACCGGTATTGCGAAGACTATGGCCTGGAAGCTGCGGAAACACAACCGGAGCCGGAGGTTTTGCCAGAACCTACTGCTGTCAAGCGTCTGGTGGCCCGGGGTAGAACGATGGAGCTGAGCTATGAACTGTTTCAGCAGGGAAAAAACATCGAAGCGATCGCGAAAGAACGCGGCCTGGCCGTGACCACTATCGAAAGCCATTTGGCTGAATATGTAAAAAAGGGAATGATACCGGTGGAGGAACTGGTGGCCCCTGCCCAGCTGGCACTGATCCGGCCCCTATTGCCGGACTATGTGGCCGGTGAACCGCTGACGCCCCTGATGGAAAAGCTGGGGAAACAAGTGAGCTGGGGCACTTTGAAGATGGTTATTGCAGACTGGGAAAGGATCCGGGCGAATGAAACAGTAACCATCGGGGATGCTTAAGCTGCGCTACGTGACGTTCGTTGGGAAACCGCAAAGCCGCAGCGCATTCAATAATATTTCTACGCGTACACCGCGCTTCAGATGACCGCTGGCCAACCGGGTATGAAGCATTTCCTTACTGGTAAATATATGTCCGCCTGTACGGGTAGGTAGCGCCATAATCCTCAACGGCCAGGTTGCCCTTGCTGTCTGTTTCATATACGAAGGCGCCGCCATTAAACTTT
>DASVBM010000159.1:0-12156 GCA_036375835.1 Chitinophagaceae bacterium
CCTGGGGAAAAGTGATGACCCAGCTGTTATTGAGCGCCCTTTCGATTTTACGGGTATCGGATGGATCCAGCCCCCGGCGGACTTCTTTTCCTTCCGCGCGCCAGGTACGTTTCACCGTCAGCGCACCCGCGAGTTTAAAAAGCCGGCTGATGAAGCTGCCATTCATCGTTTCTTCTGCAGCAACATAATGTACGCGGGTAAAAGGATTCAGGAGGTAATACGGGATGCCCAGTCGATTCTGCTTCCTCCATTTAACAGCGCAGAAAATATGCAGAAACATGATCACATCGGCAAAATAGGTCTGGTGATTGCTGACGAAGAGTACATTTTTACGCGGCAGATCTTTGATGTTCTCAGTACCTTCAATCCTGATTCTGTTGACGATTGCGAAGCCGGGATAAGTGACTACACCCACGACGAAATAAACAACAGCCCTGACGATCCTTATTTGTTTAAGTCGCTCGAATAAGCTCATCGTTAGATTTTTAGCAGAATGTGCCGACAAATGTAATGCAAATAAAATGTTAACCAACCGGGGTGGCCGCGGGCCCGTGTGTAATCAGCCCTTATGCTGCATCCTGTTTAAAATGTCAACTATGAAAAGACTGATGATTGTGCTGTTCGTACTGATGAGCCTGGGCAGCTTTGCACAGGACAATAACAAACTGCCGCGAACGATCAACGTGAACGGAACAGCCGAGATGGAGATCGTGCCGGATGAAATATACATTCAGGTTGAATTACGTGAATATGACCGTAAAGGCAGTGGCAAGGTGGACATCGAAACGATCCGGAACGACTTCCTGGCGGCTGCCAAGAGCATTGGTTTAAGCGAATCTGACCTGAGTGTACAGGGGTACAGCGGCTGGGACGGCAACTACTGGTGGTGGCATAAAAAGAACAGGAAGAATCCCGACATGAAGGCTGGTATTACTTACTGGGTGAAAGTTAACAACACTGCCAGGATGGATGAACTGGTGAAGAAACTGGATGATGAAGCCACACAGAACTTCTTTATCGCAAAGGTCTGGCACAGCAAAATGACTGAATTCAAAAAACAACTGAAAATACAGGCTATAAAAGCTGCAAAGGAAAAAGCAATTTACCTGGCAGAAGCGATCGGTGAACACGTAGGTGAAGCGATCACGATCAACGAACCGAATGAAGTGGGCTACTATCCCGGTCCAATGTATCGCAACAAAATGGCGAACGTGGCAATGGAGTCAAATATGTCCGGGGATTCGGCAGCACCAATGAACGTAGATTTCAAAAAAATAAAGCTGCAGTTCGACGTAAATGTGGTCTTTGCGCTGAAATAAATTGATGGCTGAAGGTTTGATGTCCCGCAAATGGCTGCGGGACATTTTTTTTTCAGGTTATCACGGATTCCGGCAGGAACCGCCGGCCGGAAAAAATAACAGCCCCGGTTTTAATGCCGCAATATATTTGCAGCTCTCAGAGAAAGGACTATGGAATTGAGGGCAGTGATATTTGATATGGATGGTTTGCTGGTTGACAGCGAGCCTTTATGGGCGGAAGCAGCGGATGAAGTATTCAGTTTGTACGGCGTAAACCTGTCGCATGAACAATATGTTACCACCACCGGGCTGCGCACCCGTGAATTTGTGCAGTGGTGGTTTCGTCATTTCGAAATAGGTGAAACGGAGCTTGCCGGAGCGGAACAAAGAATCATCGACCTGGTTGTCCGCAAGGTAAAAATGAAAGCCCGGATCATGCCGGGGGTGGACCATATATTCGAGTTTTTCCACCGCCGGGGATTCAAAATCGGCCTCGCCTCCTCCTCTCCGCTTGAATTGATTGAACTGGTGGTGGAAATGACGGGCATCAGCCGGTTCCTGGAAGCGACTGCTTCGGCTCAGGAACTTCCTTATGGCAAGCCTCACCCGCTGGTGTACCTGAACTGTGCAGCAGCACTGGATGTGCACCCCACGGAATGCATTTGTTTCGAAGATTCTTTCAATGGCATGATCGCCGCTAAAGCAGCCAGGATGAAATGCGTGGTGGTACCGCACCAGTCGCAGCTAAAAGACGAACGCTGGGGCGCCGCTGATCTCAAGCTGTCTTCACTGCAGAATTTCGGTGAACTGCATTTAAACCTGTTGCGGTAACTTCTGATTTCCCGGGGATCGATAGTTGAACGGCTGAGATACCCTGGAATCGAACGATAATAAAAAAAGTCCCCCGGAAAAATCCAGGGGACCTGATGTATAACCTTTTCCTTCCTTTAAAACTTATTCAGCAGCTGCGGGAGGGTTCTGATTCTGCTCGCCGCCTTTTTCTTCTGCTTTCAGCTTCTCTTTCAGTTCAGCCAGTGCACCCAGGTCGCCAAGTGTTGTTTTCTCCACTTTGCTCTGGATGGTCTTCACTGCCTTACGTGTAGATTCTGCTTCGGCACGCTGCTCTTTCTTCGCTACTTCCTTCTCTTCTGCTTTTGCAGCTTCCCAGATGCGCGCATGGCTGAGCACGATACGCTTTTCGTTGCGATCAAATTCGATCACCATGAACTGCGCGGTTTCGTCAGCTGCGATCGACTTACCGTCTTCCTTACCGAGATGCCTTGCAGGTGCAAAACCTTCCAGTCCGTAAGGGAGTTGAACGATTGCCCCTTTGTCATCGCGGCGGATAACAGTACCCTCGTGGATTGACCCGATTGCAAAGGTATCTTCCAGTGCATTCCATGGATCTTCTTCGAGTTGCTTGTGACCAAGCTGCAGTTTGCGGTTATCCTTATCGATAGAAAGAATCATTACGTCGATGTGTTCGCCCACCTTGGTGTACTCTGAAGGGTGATTGAAACGCTTCAGCCAGCTCAGGTCGCTGATGTGGATCATACCACCGATACCCGGCTCCAGCTCAACAAACACGCCATATGGAGTGATGTTCTTCACCAGTCCTTTGTGCCTGCTGCCTTCGGGGAACTTAGTCTCGATATTGCTCCAGGGATCCTGTGTCATCTGCTTGATGGAAAGGCTCATTTTCCTTGCATCCTTATCCAGCGTCACCACTTTGGCTTCATGCTCGTCACCGAGTTTGAAGAATTCCTTGGCGTTGATCGGAGTATTCGCCCAGGTGATCTCACTCACGTGCACCAGGCCTTCCACTCCGGGCAGAATTTCCAGGAACGCACCGTAGTCTTCAATATTTACCACGCGGCCTTTCACCACTTCGCCTTCGCGGATGGATTCAGGCAGCACATCCCAGGGATGCGGGGTAAGCTGCTTCAGGCCAAGGCTGATACGTTTTTTGTCGTCGTCGAAATCCAGTACAACCACCTGCAGCTTCTGGTCGAGCTTCACCACTTCTGAAGGGTGGTTGATGCGGCCCCAGCTGATATCGGTGATATAAAGCAGACCGTCAAGCCCGCCGAGGTCCATAAACGCACCGAAATCGGTGATGTTCTTCACAGTACCCTCAAGCACCTGGCCTTTCTCCAGTTTGCTCATGATCTCAGCACGCTGCGCTTCAATATCGCTTTCGATAAGCGCTTTGTGCGATACCACTGCATTCTTGATTGCTTCATTGATCTTAACAACCTTAAATTCCATGGTCTTACCAACAAACTGATCGTAGTCGGTAACCGGCTTAACGTCGATCTGCGATCCGGGCAGGAAGGTTTCCATACCGAATACGTCAACGATAAGACCGCCCTTGGTTTTGCTGGTAACCGTACCGGTGATGACTTCGCCGGACTTATGTACTTCAACAATCCTTTCCCACGCACGGAAGATCCTTGCGGACTTACGGCTGAGGTTGAGGTGACCTTCGCGGTCTTCTTTTTCAACTACCATCACTTCCACGGTGTCGCCGATGTTGAGGCCCGGCATATCGCGGAATTCGTTGGCAGAGATCAATCCATCGCTTTTGAAACCAATGTTTACCACCACGTCTGTTTTCGTCATGGCAACCACTGTTCCGTTTACGATTTCACCGTCATCGATCTGTACGAAGGTTTTGTCGTAAACTTTGTCATAGCGCTCTCTTTCGTCTTTTGCATAGTGACTCACATTACGCTTGTCGATGCTCCAGTCGAAATCGTCATGGGCTGTTGCCACAGTTTCTGCAACAGGCTCCTGCACAGGTATATTTGTTGTCGCTGTAGCCTCGCCGGTTTCTGTAGAAACCAGGGACTCCTGTGTTTCAGCGTTTTGGTTAGAAATATTGTTTTCTGACATGATAAAATCCCGATGGTTTTTGTTCGGGGCAGCAAAGGTAAGCAGAATCGTGGAAATGTGGTGGTTTACAGCGGCCCTGGAGGATATTTAAGGCCATTTTCCCGGATCAAAGGCGCTTTCGGGGGAAGGCATACTACCGGAACCTGCGCAATCATACTTTCTTAACCAGGATCCAGATCGCTTCGTGGGCGTGGTCTTCCGTGCAGCGGGGGAAGATTTCCCCCTCCCAGACGGTGACTCTCACGCCGTTATGCCCGAAACAACGGTATATTCCGGATACCTCGCAGCGTTCACCAGTCTTTCCTGTTGTCATTGTTGGTATGCAGGTACAAAGTATCAATCCTCCCTCGTATTCGCAATCCTCCTATTAAGTTTTTAATGGAATCATAAGCTGAAACATTTGTTAATAGCATGTTGCCGCGGCAGCTTAAAGGGTTTTTTAATTTTCTTAGAAGGACAAAACCAAAGCTCATGAAACAGATCTTACTCATGCTTCCCGTTTTCGCATTCGTTACCTCAGCCCGGGCCCAGTTCACCAAAGGCGACCGGTATCTCGGCGGTTATGCGTCGTTCAATTACAGTAATGATGACCTCAATACCTCCAACGGTCAGAAAAATTTTTACATTGCCTTCTCCCCTTCGTTTACCAGATTTAAAACCGACCGCAAGGCAACCGGTTTTCGTTTTACGCTCGGTTACGAGAACAACAAGACCAAATTCACTTTTGGGGAACAAAAGCGCGAAGACTGGCTTGCCCAGGCGGGTTTGTTCGGGCTGCGCATATTTCCCCTTGGTAAAGGATTTTACCTTTCCACTGAAGCCGGCGGCAATATCGGCTACCGGAACAGCAATAACACTACGGTGGCTGCGCCCGGTGACCGTGACAAAAGAAATGAATATAATGTAAACGGGTATTTCACGCCGGGGCTCGGTTATAAACTCACCGACCGGCTGGTTCTGGGAGTAAACCTCAACAGTGTGGTAGGCATTGGTTATTCGCACGTGGAATCAAGGTACACCAATCCGTCGGGCGTTACTACAAAGCAACAGGCCGACCGGCTGTCGCTGTTCTCAAGCCTTAATAACACGACAGTTGGACAGCTGGGATTCAGCTTTATGTGGAAGTTGCGATAACAAACATCCAATGTTTGATTAAGGGTATCGGCAGTTTCAGGCAAAAATCACGCTCCCTCTGGTATTCTTTTTGGCACGCTGCTCATAGAAGCACAGTTCGGACTAAATGAATGGCGTATGAAAAAGATCAATACACTGGCAGGATGGGCATGCACACTGCTGCTTGCTACAGGTTTATCAAGTGGCTGCACAAAGTCAGCAGCAAACCCGGAAGAGATCAAAGGACCGAAAGAAACAGTTGTACTGCCGTTACTGAATATAAGTGATCAGCAGGTGGGTTCGTTGTATATCGATGACATGAGCGGCAGGGCGCGCGCCCGCATCAGCCTCAACAATGGTTATTACACCGCGGGAGAGAACATGAAGGCGAACGTTACCCTCACCTCCGGTTCCGGAACTACGGTATACGCCCATTGCACTGATGTGGACGGCGGTACCGGTAAATGCACGACGTTCCCGATAAAGGTGCTGAGCGATAACAGCGACGCAACGTTTTCTCATGTTACCACTACAAACGGGCTGGTGTTTAACGTGCTGGACAGGAACAATAATGTTTTTGCCCGAACCGCGAAGCACACGATCGTTATTGACAACTGATAAACCTCGGGGTGTTATTGGAATAAAAAAGGCGAAGCACTGAGCTTCGCCTTTTCGGTACTGATATCAAACCCGGTTATTTTACTGCTGTGGCGTCATCCACGAGGAAGATCAGGTTGGCGCGATGCGCTTTCGTTTCTTCGTTCGCGGTTGCAGAAGCTGCAGCGAGTCTGGTCTTAAGTTTCTTCAATGTATATCTTGCCGCTGCTTTGGTCACCTCGTCCACACCCTGCTGTGCTGTCACCAGGCCGGCAAGGTTCTTTACAAATGTCGTTTGGAGGTACTGCCTGTAAACGTTCACATTTCCGGCAATATCGGCGTCGAAAATACCCTTTGAGAGGTCATTCAGCACATCGGTCACACTATAGGTATTTCCATAGAGCCTGCTGTTGGTTACACGCTGCAGAGTTACCGGGTGCATAATGTGCGCGAGCGCTGCGGCGCCATGATTGTTCAGGTTCGCGGTAATTTTATAATCTTCTGTTGTAGAGAAGAAGTTATAACCGCGGCGCTGCATCTGCAGGTAAGGGAATAACTGCGCGTCGTCTTTATAAGCGTCCGGTGCAAACACGTACTTCGTGAGTATCTCCATCGCTTTTTTCTGTGTAGCAACCGGTACCGGCGTGAAAGGCTTTGAAGCGGAATGCTGCTCAGGGAAACTGCGGTCAACATATACACCGCCAATGAAACGGCTTACAGAAGCAACCATGTTGCCGCGCTGCGCCTGCAGTGTACCGTATCGGGCACGCAGTTCCTGGTAAGACTGGCCCGGCTTGCTGTACTTCGTGAGCAGTTTGCCCATCAGCCCGTTCACCAGTTTGAACCTGTCTTCGGCATAGGCAACCGGGTCGCTGGTCATATCATTGATATTTACACGGGGATCGATCGCTTTACCGGGGGAACGCATATCATCCGCATCATTACCGAATACCAGGTAAGGTTCGGTGCTGCGGGAAAGGATCTTGTTCAGGCCTTGTGTTTCTTCTGCATCATTGCTGAAAGGGCGATAGCCGAACTCAATTGCCCAAAGGTCGTACGGGCCAGCTTTGGTAGTATAGTAGTCGCCCTGCTTGCTGCGATCATTAGCAATGTTTATCGCGGGATAATCCATCACTGAACCAATCAGGCCAATGCGGCGGGTGATTTCCTTATTGTTCACTTCAGCAGGCGAGAGCATCTGGCTTGCCTTCATATTGTGGTTCAGACCAAGCGTATGCCCCATTTCATGCATTACCAGGTAAGTCAGGAACTGCTTGTGCATTTCCCTGATCTCTGATTCAGGCGCACCAGCGGCTTCCAGCGTAGTAAGGCCGGTAACAAACTGGGCTTTCAATTCACCGGCAAGCGTACAGGCAGCCATGTGGTTTGTATTCATGCCCGGGAAATTCAGCTGTGCATTTTCAGATGAAGGACCGCTGTACAGTTCATCGAAGATGGGTGTCGCACTTCCGCTGAACCATTCGATGGTGATATCGGAACCAAGAATCTGCCCTGTTTTCGGATTAACAAAGCTGGGTCCTATCGCTCCGTAAGGAGGATTGGCAGAAGATACCCAGCGAATCACGTTGTAACGGATATCTGCCGGATCCCAGTCTGCATCATCGGGCATCACTTTCATTACTACTGCATTCCTGAAACCTGCTTTTTCAAATGCTTCATTCCACTTTAAACCCGCCTCGATAATGGTTTGCCGGTACTCATAAGGCGTAGTGTTCTCAACCCACCATACGATCGGCTCAACCGGTTCACTTATGGCAGCAGAAGGATCTTTCTTAACCAGGTTCCAGCGGGCGATCATATCCCGGAAGTTCACCGTGTTAATACTCGTCTGATCGTTCACCTCCTGGGTGAAGTATCCCACACGAGGGTCGTCTTTTCTCGAACGGTAGTCGGTAGACGGCATTTCTATGAAGCTATGCTGCATCCGTACGCGGATATAACGCGGATCTGTGATGTCGTTTCCACCACCCACAAAAGCCATCGGGTTGTCGTAGTTGAGGTCTACCACCACATCGGAATTATTGGGGTAAGAACGAACGTTTGCGTATTTGGACTTTGAAGGGTTAAGGTTACCCAGGTTGAACTGGAACATCGACGCAGGTCCGGGAGGCGTGATTGGTTTCACCGGATCCATCTTATCGCTGAGAAACAACTGGTCAACGCTGATCAGGTAACCCGCTGAATCTTCCACAGAAAATTTGTCAACATAAAACACGGTTTCCGGCTTGTCTACCTTTTCGGTTTTGCTAACCGGGTTGTTCTTGTCGTACCAGAACCGGGTATTCACTTCAGACAGTTCCAGCTTATCAAAAGCCTTTTCAATTTTAAAAACCGCAGTCTGACGGTGCATGCTCTGGTGCAGGAACAAAGAGGTAGGGCCGTTGAGCGAGAAGCTCTGGTAGACGAACTCTTTCCCGAGCTGGTCTTTGCGCACATACATCTGGAGACTACCGGTTACCGTATCCTGGTAAAAAGTAAATAAGCCCGAATGTTTTTTACTGCCTTTTGTTTTTTCAGCTACCGTGGGTTTTTTCGCGCCGGCGGACTTGGTGGAATCGGCCGGTGCTTTCACTCCGGCAGGTGGCTGGGCATGCGTAGAGAATCCCAGCACGCAACCTGCTGCGAGCGCAAGTAGAAAATGTTGTTTCATCTGTTTGGTTTTTGTTTTACAGCTTCGTCAGATGGAACGCTGCCGCGTTTCATTTGTCGTAAAAATTCAGGCAATGAATGTAACCGTAATAATCATCAACGGGAAATGAATTTTATGAGTGGTACAGGAACGTTGTGGCTGGAACAGAAGAAATCAACGGGCGGAAAAATCGCAGTGAACGCCATAACCAGATCTGATCTGTTCCATGCGGGCTTTCAAAGCTTTATTCCGAAGACGCGGCCGCGGCGGCCGATATTGCACGGGCTGCTATCCACCCACTGGTCCAGGCGTGCTGAAAATTGAATCCACCGGTGATGCCGTCAACGTCCATTACTTCGCCGGCAAAATACAACCCGGGCACCTTCCTGCTTTCCATCGTACCGGGTGAAATCTCCTGTAAACTGATCCCGCCGCAGGTAACGAATTCATCCCTAAAGGTGGTTTTTCCTTTCACCGCAAAAGGACAGGAAGTCAGTAACCTTAACATGCGCTGCTGTTCTGCCGAACTGGTCTCCGCCCATCGTTTCGGGTGACCGATGTCTGCCTTCGATAACAAATGCTCCCACAGCCGGGCCGGCAGCCCGAAAGGATTCTTTGTAGCTACCTGCTGTGCAGCCAGGGCATTCCGTGCCGAAAGCCATTGTTGCCTTACAAGATGCTCATCACGCTCCGCAAGCCAGTTCACTGTTATTTCAAAATGGTAGTTCAGGGATGCAAGTACCCGGGCACCCCAGGCTGAAACGCGAAGTACCGCCGGGCCACTGAGTCCCCAGTGGGTGATCAGCACCGGGCCCTGTTCCTGTAGTTTCGTACCGCCAACCTTCACGATCGCATTTTCAACAGTTACACCCATCAGTGCGGTCACCGGATCGTCCGGTATGTTGAAGGTGAACAGTGATGGAACCGGCTCCTCAACTGTGTGCCCGAAGGCCCGAAGCCAGTTAAACTGCTCGCTTTTTGGAAATCCGCCGCAAGCGATGCACACATAATCGGCCTGAAAGCTTCTGCCATCCGTGCTGACCAATAAAAACCCGTTATTCTGAGGACGCAGGGATGTGATGTTACAATTGAGCAGGATATCTACATGGTGAAGGTTGGCTTCACGAACCAGGCATTCAACGATGCTTTCCGAAGTGTTCGATTGCGGGAACATTCGCCCGTCGGCTTCGGTTTTCAATGGAACACCGCGGCTTTCAAACCACCGTACCGTGTCTGCAGTACCGAACCAGTGAAAAGCCTTTTTCAGGAAATTCTTCCCCCTCGGGTAACGGCGCACCAGTTCGTCGATTTCAAAACAGTGATGGGTAACATTGCATCTTCCGCCACCGCTTACCCTCACCTTGGAAAGCAGCTTACCGGTTTTCTCAAGAATCGTAACCTGCAGATCAGGGTTTGCGGCGGCTGCATTTATACCACAGAAAAATCCGGCTGCTCCCCCACCTATAATAACCAGTTTTTTCCCCATCGGTTTGCAATATGGTTTTGGATCAGTAGACCAGGTCTTCCCAGGCAGCCTGTAATTCATTGTAGGCATGCTGGTCTCCGGCTGCTTTCGCGGCGGTCATTCCTTTTTCATACCAGGAAATTGCTTCCCGGGTCCTGCCATTTCGTTCGTGCAGTTTTGCCAGGTGGTAGTAGCTGCCGACATAACCGGGTGAACAGGTTAGTATCTCCTCAAATAAGGTGCGCGCAGCTTCGTCGTCCTGAATTTTTATATATTCCAGGGCAAGGGCGTGCTTCAGGAAATTATCCTCCGGGCTATCCTTCAGAAACTCCTTTAGTTTGGCGATTCTATCCATCGCGCAAAGCTAAGAAAGCAGCGCCGTAAACAGCAGTGAGGTGAACGAAGGCAGTTCTTAGTGTTTCAATTATTTAAAACATACCCGGCCGTTTTTTCCGTTTAGTTACCGCTATTATCCGGAAACCGGGAACATATGTTTATGATCGGTACCGGTTTTTTATCTGCTTTACTCGCTTATATTTGCGGGGCTTAGTTGCATAAACAACTATATACAAATCATGAAGATTTTAGTTTGTATTTCAAAGACACCTGATACCACTTCCCGTATTGCATTTAAAGAGGGTAATACCCGGTTTGACGAAGCCGGTGTGCAGTGGATCATTAATCCCTATGATGAATGGTACGCCTTGGTCCGGGCCATTGAGCTTAAAGAAAAAGATCCTTCGATTGTGCTTCATCTTATTACTGTAGGTGGCGCCGACACGGAACCCGTGATCCGGAAGGCACTGGCACTGGGAGGAGACGAGGCCATCCGGGTGAATGCACAAAGTGACGACCGCTATTATATTGCCGCACAGATTGCTGAAGTTGCCAAACAAGGCGGTTATGACCTTGTGTTTACCGGTAAGGAAACGATCGATTTCAACAGTTCTTCAGTAGGTGGCATGGTTGCAGAGTTACTTGACATGCCGTTTATATCGCTGGCTACGAAGTTCGAACTCAACGGCACTACCGCCACCGTGAATCGCGAGATAGAGGGTGGTGAAGAAGTGAACGAAGTTTCCTTGCCCGCTGTCATCAGTTGCCAGAAAGGCGTTGCAGAGCAGCGTATCCCGAATATGCGCGGTATCATGGCAGCGCGCACCAAGCCTTTAAAGGTGGTAGAACCCGCGGCTGTTGACCCGCTTACAACGGTGGTCAGCTATGAAACCCCTCCACCGAAAGCAGGTGTGAAACTGGTGCCGGCCGATAATGTTGCCGAGCTGGTACGCCTGCTCCACGAAGAAGCAAAAGCGATTTAACTGAACCAACTGATCCGACTTATCAACTTTCAAAAACTGAACATGGTTTTAATATTCATAGATCATTCTGAAGGACATATCAAAAAATCTTCCTTCGAGGCATTGACATATGGTGCAGACCTGGCCAAACAGCTTGGCGTGGCAGCCGAAGGACTTTTACTCGGCACCGTGAACGACGACCTGGCCGCGCTGGGTAAATACGGCGTCAGCAAGGTGAACCAGGTAAATCAGGAAAGCCTCAATCAGCTCGATGCACAGGTATATACCAGGATCATTGCCGAAGCGGTCGCAGCCACCGGCGCGAAAGTGATCGTGTTTTCGCATAACCAGAATGGAAGAGCCGTTGCTGCCAGTGTAGGCGCGCGACTGAAAGCCGGGGTGGTAACGGGGGCCGTTGCACTGCCGGTAACAACCGATGGTTTCGTGGTGAAGAAATCGGTGTTCTCTGCAAAAGCGTTTGCAAATGTTCGCATCAACAGTGATATTAAAGTGATTTCACTCAACCCGAACAGCTACAGGATCGTCGCAGGCGAGGGCAGTGCTACGGTGAACCAACTGGCGCTTACTCCTGCGACCCCGAAAGTGAAGGTGGTTTCGGTTAATAAAGTAAAAGGTGAGGTTCCGCTCACTGAAGCCGAAATTGTGGTCAGTGGCGGAAGGGGGTTCAAAGGACCGGAAAACTGGGGTATGCTGGAAGAGCTTGCCAAAGTATTACACGCCGCAACAGCCTGCAGCAGGCCAGTAGCAGATGCACACTGGCGGCCGCACCACGAGCACGTTGGCCAGACCGGGATCCAGATTGCTCCAAACCTTTATTTC
>DASVBM010000471.1:0-7787 GCA_036375835.1 Chitinophagaceae bacterium
AATGAAGGGCAGCCCATCCAGGGCGAAGCGATTGTTGCAACAAATGACCCTTCGGTGCTGGACGTTTCGGCTGTATACATGTCGGGGGATGGATTGCCGCTTGATATCGCACATTTAAAACAGGGAACGGATTTCATAGCAAAGGTAACGGTCCGAAATCCTTCGCCGCGGCAGTACAACGAAATGGCCCTTTCGCAGATATTTCCGAGCGGATGGGAGATACTGAACACGAGGTTGTATAACAGTGAAGGTGCATTCAAGTCATCGGCCAGTGAATACATGGACATCCGTGATGACCGCGTATACCACTATTTTGATATCAGGCCGGGTGAAACCCTTACCTATTACGTGCAGCTGAATGCAGCCTACCTGGGCAGGTATTACTGGCCTGGGGTGTATGCAGAAGCCATGTACGACAATCGTATCAGCAGCGGATTGTCCGGGAAATGGGTTGAAGTAACACCATAAACAGGATAAACCTGGAGATGAAAAAGCTGGTCGGTTATATCAGGCATTTGCCACGGACTACAAAACTGAAGTATCTGCTTTGGCTGGTGGTGTTTGCATGGTTCTGGCTTTTATTACCCGGTAACCTTTTCAATTCGCCAACGTCATTCATAATCACAGACCGGAATGGCCAATTGCTGAACGCTTCAATTGCTGCGGATGGACAGTGGCGATTTCCCGGGAATGATACTGTACCGGAAAAGTTCATTGCCTGCATCACCGCTTTTGAAGACAAACGCTTTTTCTATCATCCCGGTATCGACCCTTTTGCGATGAGCCGGGCGGTGTACCAGAATATCACCAGCAAAAAAGTGGTAAGCGGGGGCAGTACGCTCACAATGCAGGTGATCAGGATGAGTAAGAAGCACGAAAAGCGGACGCTGTGGAACAAGCTGACAGAATCGGTGCTGGCACTAAGGCTGGAAATGACCCATTCAAAAAAGGAAATTTTGTCGCTTTATGCGTCCAATGCGCCATTCGGCAGCAATGTTGTGGGAATCGACGCGGCAGCCTGGCGATATTACGGACGAAGTCCGGCAGCACTGACCTGGGGTGAGATGGCAGCCCTGGCGGTATTACCAAATGCGCCCTCACTCGTACACCCCGGCAGGAACAGGAGTGCATTGCTGAAGAAGCGGAATGAACTGCTGAAAAAGCTGGTTACATCAGGAACGATTGACGTGACCACCGCGAAACTGGCGATGTTAGAACCACTGCCGCTCGCGCCCCAGACCTTACCTCAAATCGCACCCCACCTTGCTGAACGGTTTAAGCGTGACTACCGCAAGAGGCGAGCAGCAGGTGAACAACTGGCCACAGGTATTCGCACCACGATTGACATGAACCTGCAACAACAGGTGAACGCGATCCTCGAAACGCATCATGCGCAACTGATGGGAAACCAGGTGAATAACATGGCTGCAATGGTAGTGGAAATCAACTCGGGAAATATTCTCGCTTATGCCGGGAATATCTTTCATCCTTCAGAGCCGGAGCTTCAAAGTCATGTGGATATCCTTTCATCAGTACGCAGCCCGGGCAGCACCTTGAAGCCCTTGTTGTATGCCTCGCTGCTGACAGAAGGATACCTGCTTCCACGACAACTGGTGCCGGATATTCCAACCCAAATCGGCGGGTTTACTCCAGAGAATTTTGATCTTTCCTATGACGGTGCTGTCCCGGCTAACCAGGCAATCTCACGGAGTCTCAACATTCCGGCGGTGCGTATGTTGCAGCAGTATAAATACCAGCGTTTTTACGACCGGCTGAAACAACTGGGATTCACCTCACTAAACCGTGCCGCGGATGACTATGGAATGAGCCTGATTCTCGGAGGTTGCGAGATTTCTCCTTTCGAACTTGCAGGAGTTTACAGCAGCATGGCGAGGATGTACATGAACCAGAAAAAGAATAATGGAGAATGGAACAGTGCTGACTGGAAAATGCCGGCGTACGTTGAAGGGAACTGCAGCCCAATACACATCACATCTCCGCTTTTCGACTATACAGCAATCTGGCACACATTCAATGCGATGAATGAAGTGGCGCGGCCGGGAGAAGAAGGTTTCTGGGGTCTCTTTACTTCGGCGCAACGCATTGCCTGGAAAACAGGAACCAGTTTTGGTTTCCGGGATGCCTGGGCGATTGGTGTTACAAAAAAATATTGCGTGCTGGTATGGGTTGGAAATGCAAGCGGCGAAGGAAGGCCGGGGCTCACCGGTACACAGGCTGCAGCACCTGTTCTGTTCGAGATATTCCGCTTACTTCCCGCTTCAGAATGGTTCGATGCCCCGGTTGAACAGTCATATATCAGCGTTTGCAGGATATCCGGATTTAAAGCAGGCAGTGAATGCCGCGAAACAACAAAGATGCTGGTATCACCAGCTGCCCGCAACAATTCAACTGTTTGCCCCTACCACCGGATCGTGCACCTGGATCATACTGCCCGTTACCGGGTAACGGAGAACTGTGAATCACCTGCCGACATGCAACACCGTTCCTGGTTTGTGCTGCCACCTACAATGGAATTTTATTACAGGCAACGGCACGCAGATTACAAACCTCTTCCGGATTATCTGCCGGGATGTGCTTCAAATACCGAGACTTCAATCGATGTGGTATATCCCGAAGAAAATGCAAGGATATATATTCCGCTGGAAGTGACCGGAGAAAGAGGTCGCAGCATTTTCACCGCAACGCACCGAAAACAAGAGAGCACTTTATTCTGGCATCTCGATAACGAATACGCGGGCAGCACGCGCCAGTTCCATCAGCTTGCCTTTAGCCCGGCACCGGGGAAACACGTACTCACCGTCGTTGATGAACATGGCGAACGGGTAACACGACATTTTGAGATTCTTCAGAAAGAGAAGAACTGATCTAACACGATGGTGGCGACAGCCTGACGTCAAAGCAACAGCGCAGCGAGAATATAATCGGCAAACAGGATAAGAATGCAACTGATCACAACCGCAGTAGTACTCGCCCTGCCGATCTCGAGCGCACCACCCTTCACGTAATACCCGAAATAGGCAGATACACTACTGATGATAAATGCGAACGTATAAGCCTTGCTCATCGCGAAAGTAACGTTGTAAGGGGTAAAATTCTGCCTCAGTCCCATGTCGAAGATGTCGTAGGCAATGATACCGGACATGTTTCCAGCCATCCTTCCGCCCCAGATCCCGAGCGCTGCAGAAACAGCAATAAGGCAGGGTATCATCAATAATGCGCCGACTATTTTCGGAAGTACCAGGTATGTCTTGGTGTTGATCCCCATGATCTCCAGCGCGTCGATCTGCTCTGTCGTGCGCATATTGCCCAGCTCACTTGCGATCTTACTGCCCACCACGCCCGCAAGCACGATGCTGACTACCGTTGGAGACAGCTCGAGAATCATGCTGTCGCGTACGATCTGCGCGATGGTTGCTTTGGGAACCAGTGGGGTTACCAGCTGATAAGCTGTCTGTACCGTGGTAACTGCACCCAGGAACAAAGAAATGATGATCACAATCGGCAATGAACCTATGCCGATTTCCACGCATTGATGCATGAACTCTTTCCAGTACATCCTGCCGTTTTCCGGGCGCTTAAACATCGCCTTCAGCATAAGCAGGTACCTGCCAAAATGGTTGAAAAACTTCATTAGTTAGTAATTCTGCAGACACCGGTCCACCCATTGCCGCGCCAAACGAAATGGCATTACAACGATCGCACCATTACAGCATGATACCGTTTACTGAACACCCTCGACCACCTGCCTGTTGGTTCTTTTCCTTTTCCACCAGGGTGAATCGCTGAGGATTTCCTCCATGTTCACGCGGTTCTTCATCTGCGCGTCTACTACTGCAATATTCGTCATATTTACGATACTGCGAACACTGCTTCCAAGTTGCAACACGTGTACCGGTTTCTTCAGCCCAAGAAGTATCGGGCCGATCGCATCGGCGTCGCCTACTTCTTTCAAAAGGTTATAAGCTACATTCCCGGCAGCAAGATTGGGGAAAATCAGGACGTTCACCTGTTCATCCACCAGGTCGCTGAACGGGTAGTTATCCTTCAGTATCTCTTTGTTGAACGGCAGGCTCGCCTGCATTTCACCATCCACGATAAGCGAAGGATTGCGTTCCTTTACAATACGCGTTGCCTGTGCCACCAGCCGGGCTTCCGGCGAGTTGCTGCTGCCGAAATTGCTGTAGCTGAGCATAGCTACACGTGGTGTGATATTAAAGTTCTTCACCTCCCTTGCAACCAGCAATGCGATGTTTGCCAGTTCTTCGGCAGTGGGGTTGAAGTTGACCGTTGTATCGGCGAGAAACAAAGGGCCTTTTTTCGTGAGCAGGAGATACATCCCTGCCAGCTTCTTCAGCTCATCTTCCATACCGATGATGTTCAGCGCCGGGCGTATCGCATCCGCATAATTGCGGGTGAGACCCGAGATCATGGCATCAGCCTCCCCCATTTCCACCATCATGGCTCCAAAGTGGTTGCGGTCCTTCATGATCTTCTTGCTTTCATAGTAGTTAAAGCCTTTGCGCTGGCGCTTCGCAAAAAAGATCTCTCCGTAAACATTACGCTTCTCCTCCAGATCATCTGCTCGGGGATCAATGATCGGCATATCGGAAATATCCAGGAGGTTTTCCTCAGCCAGCCGGCGGATCTTAGCGGCATCGCCCAGGAGGATCGGGTAAGCGATCCCTTCATCATATGCGATCGTTGCCGCCTTGATGATCTTCTGGTTATCGGCATCAGCAAAGACTACGCGGCGCGGATCCCGCCTTGCCTTGGTATTGAGTACGCGAATCAGCTGGTTGTCCAGGCCGAGGCGTTTGTTCAGGCTGACCCGGTATGCGTCCCAGTTGGTGATCGGGTGCTGTGCCACACCACTGTCAATCGCGGCCTTGGCAACCGCCGGCGCGACAGTTGACAATAACCGCGGGTCAACCGGCTTAGGGATAATATATTCCGGACCAAAAGTCATATTCTTCTGGTTGTAGGCGAGGTTCACAATATCCGGCACGGGTGTTTTTGCGAGTTCCGCAAGCGCTTTTACGGCGGCGAGTTTCATCGCCTCATTGATACCGGTTGCGCGGACGTCCAGCGCGCCGCGGAATATATAAGGGAAGCCGAGTACATTGTTTACCTGGTTGGGATAATCACTGCGGCCGGTAGCCATGATGATATCGTTCCGGACAGCTGTCGCCGCTTCATAAGTGATCTCCGGATCGGGGTTCGCCATCGCAAAGACGATCGGGTTTTTCGCCATTGCTTTCACCATTTCCTGGGTGACAACGTTGCCCGAGCTGAGACCAATGAAAACGTCGGCGTCTTTCATTGCCTCGAGCAGGGTAACGTCGGCGCTGTGTGTATTAGCGAATCTTTGTTTTTGTTCATCAAGCCCTTCGCGGCCGGAATGCAACAGCCCCTTCCGATCAAACATGTACACGTTGGTATGCTTCAGCCCAAGCGCTTCGTACAACAGAACGCAGGCCATTGCCGCTGCACCGGCACCGTTCACCACCACTTTTACTTTTTCGATCTTTTTCTTCTGTATTTCCAGTGCGTTCAGCAGCGCCGCGGCACTGATGATCGCTGTACCGTGCTGATCATCGTGCATTACCGGGATCTTACAAAGCTCTTTCAGCTTTGTTTCGATGTAAAAGCATTCGGGCGCCTTGATATCCTCGAGATTGATACCGCCGAAAGTAGGTTCCAGCGCTTTGACGATTTCCACAAACTTTACCGGGTCCTTTTCGTTGATCTCGATATCGAAAACGTCAATGTCTGCGAATATTTTGAACAGTACTCCTTTACCTTCCATCACGGGTTTGCCGGCTTCGGGGCCAATATCACCGAGCCCCAGAACCGCCGTACCATTGCTGATCACCGCAACCAGGTTTCCCTTTGCGGTATATTTATAAACATCTTCGGGATTGGCTGCAATTTCCTTGCAGGGCTCAGCCACTCCCGGACTGTAAGCCAGTGAAAGGTCACGCTGTGTTTTCGCTTCTTTGGTTGGAACAACCTCGATCTTCCCGGGTCTTCCTTTGGAATGATATTCCAGGGCCTGTTCTTTTCTCAATCCTTTAGATTTTTCCATTGTAGTGATTTTATGCGCCTTGTTCCGTCTGGCAATCTGTTTAGACTTCTTTTATAAAGCCAGCTGAAGGAGTCCTGGCATCACCGTTTCGACGCTTCAATCAGGGCTCCATTCAATGGTCCACAAAAAGTGGTGCAAATTACAACATCCTGTGAGGAAACAACTAACATCTGTCATATACGCAACAACAGAGAATGCATTCTGCAAAACGGCCGAGCATGATTAATGTTCACAACCGCCGCAATTACTTTAATTTCCAGTTTAGTGGCACATTCACTTTCACGCTGAAATTCCTGCCCGCATTAAATACCCCCTGCCTTCCGGTAATATTATTTACTGCAGTGTATTTCAGCCGGCTGAGGTGATGCTGGTATGCAAGGTCCGTAAGGTTCTCGATTGCCACGTGCAGCGAAAATAAAGTTGAGCGCTTCTGAATGACCTCGATCCCTGCTCCCATATTGAGAATGGTGTAGCCGGGTGTGGCCGTTTCTGTATCATAACCACTGAAGACTGCGTTCTGGGCAAATACATGCTGCACCTGCAGGCGGAGATAAAGATTGCGGAGTCGTTTTCCCGCTTCACGAAAATCTGTACGCAATTCCGTATTCCAGCGTGCTGCCGGCATAAACGGAAGGTCGCGATCCCCTTCTACAGCGGAATAAAACTTTCCGCGCACATAGGAAAAATCGCTTTCCAGGTGCAGCCAGTCGAGCGGGTGTGGATGCAGGTCCAGGCCAAGTTCCAGACCATATAAGGCAGCAGCCGATTGATCAAACAGATAGGCAATATTGTTTTCGCCGTTTACCGGAACGACCGAATCACCGCCGGCCTGACTCAGCAGCTTACGATAAAAAATATAATGCTGGATGTTGTTATAGAACAACGCGCCGGAAAAACTTACGTGCATTGTGTTTAATTCGACCCCTGCATCAGCCTGCATCGAAGTTTCAGACGAAAGGTCTTCCTGGCCGTATTCATACCGGTTGGTTCCTTCATGTGCACCATTGCTCGAGAGCTCGGCAATATTCGGCGCCCGGAATCCACGCGCGAGATTCAACTTAAGCGTAAGTGATTCATTCACCTCGTAACTCACACCAAGGCTGCCGCTGAGATTAGAGTAATTTTTATTGATTGCCCGGAATCTTGTTGATCCGGCCTCTTTAAGCTCGTCGCTGTTCAACCTCCGCAGGTCGGCACGCAGTCCGCCATTAAAACTGTATTTTTTATAGGTCTTACGCGTATAAAGGAATAATCCGATGTCGAACTGCCGGTATTCAGGAATCAGCACTTCGGTGCCGCGGTTGAAATTTTGCTGGAACATTCCGTTCACACCTGTTGAAGTTGCCCAGTTGGATTTAGAAGTCGGCGAGTGATACTGTACGCTGTAACTGGCTGTATGGAGGTCGAAGTAGAGCCCGGGTACAGCCGGCGCTGCGGGATCACCGAACTCCCTTCTTTGGTTGCGTTGGTAACCCAGCATTAAATTCATCCTTCCTTTTGGCAACCGGAAGTTGTTATCCGAAGTAAACTTTAAATGGCCAATGTGCTGGTACGGTGTCATCATCGACTTACTTTCCAGGTCTGAGGCAGTGGCAATCCTGGCAGCCGGTGTCTCTCCGAATACCAGGAACCTGCCGGTCGCTGAATCACGTTCACCCTCCACCAGACCGGTATGCTGGTC
>DASVBM010000085.1:0-9649 GCA_036375835.1 Chitinophagaceae bacterium
CCCGCCCGATTTCTCAACAGCGCGAACGCGGTAGTACGCCAGGCCGGCAAGTGGCTGCTGATCCGGGTACCCGTATTCAACCGGGAGGCTGCTATTGCCCTTCGAAGCAACTGCTGCGACGGTACTGAATGCCTGCCCGTCACTACTGCGTTGAATTTCGTAGTGCTTCACATCCTGTTCAAAAGCGAGCTTCCACACCAGGTTCACAGCATTGTCTTTTCGCTCCGCAGCGATATGGATAAACGAGACCGGTAATACAGATCCGGCAGAACGGAATACCAGCTTGAACCTTCCACCCTGCGTACTATTGTTAGAGGTGATGGTGAAAGCATATTCAGGATTGGCGCGGACATCGTGCTGCATACCCGTATACAGGTCCAGCAGAATGATCTGTGCTGCCTCGGAAAAATCATTGAACTCGGAAAAATCCAGCTTGAAGTTGCCGGTACCGTTGCTCACGATCCGCACCCATACGGTGTCGTTGTAGAAAGCCAGTGGCCGGGACTGGATTGCGAAGCTGCGGTTTCCTTTGATCGAAGCGATGAAATTGCCACTGTTCATGGTTGCGGCATCCCAGTATGGATTTTCTGCAATGCTGACTGCCGGGTTATCGGAAAACCGCACTACCATGTTGTCGATAAAGCTGCCGTCGGATTTCTTGAATGTGACGCGGATAATGCGGTTGATCGCATTCGTTTTAAACACGCCCTGCTGTATGCCACCCGTTTTATGTGTTTCCAGGAATTTTACCGTACCGCCATTCACCGATTCTACAAAAAACGCCTGGCCGGAGGCGATCATATGCCCGTTCGAGTTAGTGACAATGCCACTCACATTATTACCGGCCACCACGCCGTTGTTATAGGTGAGGTAATTGGTGCTGACGGATCCGGGGTCATAGCTCCAGTACTTATTGTTGATGACTGTGGCGTTGCTCTCAAAAAAGTCATTGAAGTTGATCTCGCATGCGTAGGGATTGCCCAGCAAAGTGTACCCATAGGTGCCGGTGGTTTTACCGTCTACCTGAACGGGTACCGTTCCTGTCGTCAGATTACCGGTTGCGGCGATCACCGTAGCGGCAGGTGCAGGCGGTGTCTGCGAAGCGAGCTGTTGCGCGCAGGCTGCCGAATCATTCCGGTTACCACGTACCAGCACACGGTATCCTTTTCCTTTCATGATATCGGTGGAATCGGTATTGGGTATCGTCACCCAGCGCGCGTTCACATTCTGATTATAATAGTACAGCGAAGGAGAGTTGGCGATCGTAGCATCGAAGCCATTGCTGTTATAGGCAGTATCGCCATTGCCGCAGAGGGTTCCACCAGTGCCCGGGCCGGTAATGAATATATCATCCTGCCACCCGTTGCGAAAACTCACACCTGCAACCGGCGATGCGATAAAAATCCAGCGACGCGAAGTTTTTGGTGTGAAATAACGCTCAACGGAAACATATCCTACGAGTGAAAATTTCGTAGAATCAATTGACAGGATTTTGGCAGTGGCGTCCGACATCGATCCAAGTGTCAGGTGTCCCCCGGTATAGAATGTTCCCGCGTCGGGAGTAAGGCTTCCGCAGAGTCTCAGCTTATTGCCCAGCGTGATGCTGCCGGAAAGATTCGTCCTGCTGATGCTCAGGTGTTGCAGGCAGTTGCTGGTGTCGGGAACCGACTGGTCAAAATAAACTGTGCCGAGATTGCCGGTACCGGTGACCTGGATCTTCGCCTGCATGCAACCCTTAAAAGAATTCGCCGGGCTCATACCATTCACCGTCCCTGCCAGTGCGAGTGTATTAGTGTCGATGGTGAGTTTCCCATTGGTGAAAATAAGGCTTCCGTTTACCGCCACGGCGCCTGTCAGCTCAGCACCGGAGTTATTATCCAGCTCCAGGTTCGAAAATGTAGATGCGACAATGTACTGCTTTGCCGTTCCCGTCAGTACCATTGTGCCATTCCAGGTTTTTCCGGCGGGGAATGGACTGGTAGAAACGTTTGCCGTACGGATGACCCCCCCGTTGCTGATGGTTGCCAGTGTTCCGGAGAGCTTGCCGGAACCGAGATCCAGGGTGCCGCCGGCGGCCACAGTAAGTGTACCATTAACCGCGATATCACCGGATGCCGTGTTGGTGCCTGCGGTAGTGGTAAAGGAAACATTGTTATAAGTGCCTGCTACCACGGTCTGGCCGCCTGCACCGTTATAAAACTCCACCGTTCCTCCCCAGGATTTACCCGGCTCGAGTGGTACCGGTTGCAATGAAGAAGTACGGATCGTGCCGGTATTGTTCACTGAAGATAAACCACCGGTTAATGTATAACTGCCCAGGTCGAGGATACCATTCGCCGGATGGGTCACTGAGCCATTCACGACCAGGTTCCCGCCCGCGGTATTCGTTCCGCTGCTATTGGAGAAAAATAAATTGTTGTACGTACCGCTCGCTATCGTCTGCCCCGCAGCAGACGCAGCGTATTCAACCGTGCCGCCCCAGGTTTTCCCGGCGGGGATTGGCGTAGGCGCGGTGGAAGAACTACGGATCGTTCCATTATTGCTGATGGTGCTGAGTGATCCGCCGAGTGTATACGTTGATAAATCGAAAACACTGTTTGATGGATTCGTGAGTCCACCGGCTACCGTGATGTTGCCGGATGCGGTATTCGTTCCGCTGCTGTTCGAAAAAACAAGATTGTTATAGGTTCCGCTCACCACCGTTTGTCCACCCGCCGCAGCATAGTACTCGATCGTTCCTCCCCAGCTTTTTCCCGCTGCGATGGGCGCGCTGGCGGCAGAAGCGGTTTTGATGGTTCCGTTATTCGTGATGGTGTTTAATGTTCCGCCGAGTGTGTATGACTGCATATCGAGGGTGGCACCTGCCGGCTGGGTGAACGAGCCATTCACTGTTACGTCGCCTGAAGCCGTATTGGTTCCGGAAGTATTGCTGAACACGATATTGTTGTAAGTACCGTCGGCAACGGTTTGACCGCCGTTCGTGTACCTGTATTCGACGACGCCACCCCAGGTTTTCCCTGAACTGAGTGGAGTGCTGCTGGTCGAAGCGGTCTGGATCGTGCCGTTATTGTTGATGCTGCTCAGGGAGCCGGTTAATGTATATGACTGCAGGTCCAGTGTTGCGCCGGAAGGATTAACGAGTGTGCCGTTTACCACGATATTGCCTGCGGTGCTGTTGGTACCACTGCTGTTCGAGAATACAAGATTGTTATAAGTTCCATTTACCACAGTCTGGCCCCCTGCTGTTGCATTGTATTCAATCGTGCCGCCCCATGATTTTCCCCCGGTAAGCGGTGTTGCACTGAAGGAAGCCGTTTTGATCGTCCCGCTGTTGCTTATGGTGGCGAGTGTTCCGCTTAAGGTATGATTGGAGAGGTTCAGGGTGACGCCGGCAGGATTGGTAAGTGCACCATTGACCGTGATATCTGCCGAAGTATTATTGGTGCCGCTGGCGTTGGAGAAAAGCAGGTTGTTATATGTTGCACCCACCACCGTTTGCCCGCCGGATGAAGCGGCATACTCAATAGTTCCACCCCATGATTTTCCTGCCGGGATCGGCGCAACCGCCGTGGACGCGGTACGGATCGTTCCGTTGTTGCTGATGGAAGAAAGCGATCCCGTTAAAGTATAACCGGAAAGATCCAGGATGCTGTTCGACGGATTGGTCAGCGACCCGTTCACGGTGATATCTCCCGAAGCGGTATTCGTTCCGCTGCTGTTCGTGAACAGGAGATTATTATAATCTCCCTCAACGACTGTTTGTCCGCCGGTAGCTGCCCTGAATTGAATGGTGCCTCCCCAGGTCTTTCCCGCGGGAAGAGGTGTGCTGCTGAGCGATGCGGTTTGAATCGTTCCGTTATTAGTCACCGCAGACAATGTTCCGCCGAGTGTGAAAGCCTGCAGGTGCAGGGTTACATTCGAAGGATTGGTGAGTGCACCATTTACTACCAGGTTGCCTGAAGCGGTATTCGTTCCGCTGGTATTACTGAACAGCAGATTATTGTAGGTGCCGTCGGTAACGGTTTGTCCGCCGGTAGCCGAATTATACTCCACTGTTCCGCCCCAGATTTTGCCGCTCACGATGGGTGAGGCGCTGGTGGAAGCTGTACGGACGGTGCCATTGTTCGCGATCGTCGCCAGGGTGCCGCTCAGTGTATAGGACTGCAGATCCAGTGTGGATCCCGAGGGGACGGTCAATTCATTATTGACTACCAGGTTGCCTGAAGCGGAATTCGTTCCGCTGCTGTTCGAGAAAACAAGGTTGTTATACGTTCCATTCGAAATACTTTGGCCACCGCTGGCGGCATTGTATTCAACGGTTCCGCCCCATGTCTTCCCCGTGGCGATCGGTGTGGCGTTCATTGAAGCCGTTTTGATTATGCCATCATTGGTGATCGAAGCCAGCGTTCCGCCAAGTGTGTTCGCGGCAAGGTCAAGTGTTGCGCCTGCATTATTTACAAACGCGTTGTTTATAACCAGGTTACCGGATGCAGTGTTGGTACCGCTGCCGGCCAGCAAGCTCAGGTTATTATACGTTCCCGGTACGATCGTCTGTCCGCCGGAAGTGGCGTAATATTCAACATTTCCTCCCCAGGTTTTACCTGGAGTGAGCGGTGTGCTACCCGTATTGGCCGTGCGTAAAGTGCCGTTATTTGTCAATGCGGAGAGGCTGCCGCCGAGTGCTGCACTGCTCATATCCAATGTAACGCCGCTGTTCACGGTAAGCGCGGTGTTAACAGTCATATCGGCAAGCGCTGTCTTTGTACCCGTACCGCCGGCAACCAGGTTTGCATAGCTGCCGCCACGAACCGATTGTGCCGCACCTGTGAGGTTTACCGTGCCTGTTCCGCAACTAAAGGAACCGGTGCTGGAAAAATCGCCATCGATGTTGATCGTTCCGCTGGTCATACTGAGTGCACCGGAACCGGTCAGGTTGTTCACCACATTATAAGTGTTCGCGCCGATCGACAGGCTTGCGCCGGGATTCAGTACCAGGTTGCCAAACGTTTTATTGGTGATCGCAGCTGTAGCGCTGGCCGCATGTACATAATTACTGCCGGGTTGCAGGCTGATAACGTTATTCGCGCTGAAATAATCCAGTCCCACCTGGTCTTCCAGCGTTGATCCGCTTTCAAAAACCACGGAGCCCGCGGTGGACGAACCAAATACATTTCCCGTTAAGCCTGTTCCACCGGTGAAGCTGCCGCCCTGCTGAAATGTGATCGCTCCCGCATTAGCCGCCGTGAACGTATGGTTCTTACCGGAGATGGTGAGGGTGCCGGCAATCGTGGCCGTAGTGCCGTTCGCGAGGCTCAGCGCAAGTGTGTTGCCCGTGCTGGTGATGTTCAGCGCAGAACCCGCTTCAATCTCTACGTCAATGCCGGTGCTGCCCGTGATATTCCAGCTGCGTGAACCATTGGTGAGGCTGGTGGCTGAAATGTTTACAGTTGTATTGTTCGCAATCTTCAGCCGTTTAAACGAAAGGGTCTGCACATTCAGCGGTGTAATGTTTCCGCCCAGGGTGAATGCCACCACATCGTTTGAAGTAGGAGGACCCTGGTAGTTCAGCCATGCGTTTGAATTGGTCCAGTCGTCTTTCCAGGTATCCACCAGGTTCGGCGCCGTATGCCACCAGGTACATACGCGCAGGAAGTTACAGGTGGGACCGCTGAAGCTGAAATCGTTTACCTTCTCTGCATTCGTCGTAACAACATTCGTAAAAGGCGCACCGCAGTCGGTACAGTTCATACTCAATTGCACTGACGCGGGTAAAGACCCGGTAGTAGACACGTCCACCGTGAAGAAATAATTCCTTGTTTCATTGTTGAGTACGTGGTTGATATTCGAGATAAGGAAGTAGCCGCTGTTTCGCGCTACGCTGATGCCGGTGACCTCGGTATTGTCGCCAGTGGTGGAGAAATCATTATCAACCGAGGTCCATAACCGGACTGTTGGATATACGTTGGTATTGTTCGCGTTGGTGTTATTGATGTTTACCGACTCGATGGTAACCGATCCTTCCGCCGTTGCCGCGAAACCGATCAGCGCTTTATCCGTCATACCCTGTTCCAGGTCGCCGGTATGAACGCCGTTGGTAAGTTGTGTGATCGTAAGGCTCTTCGTAGACAGCCCCATCATATCAAATTCAAAACGGTTGGCGGTGGTGTTGTTCGCATCCATCACCATATAAATGGAAGAATTGCCCGATGCCAGCACATCCGTTATCCAGAAATTCGCCCGTTCCGTTGTGGCTTCAGCCGTTCCGGTGTCTACATACCAGTTGAAAAAACCATCCGCCCTTCTTGCCACGCGGATCGAGTAAGTGGTGTTCAGCGAAACAGGGTAGGTGGCAATATCCCAGGTGCCTTTATTCTTCTTACGCGAGATCTTCAGGTTACCGCCGGAATGCGAAATATAGATACCGCTCATCGTTCCGGTAGTAGTGCTGGAAGTTGCCGCGATCCAGAACCTCCAGTGGTTATCGCTTGCTGCGATCGCGGCCCCGTTATCGCGTACCGTTGGATTGGAACTCCCGTTGTCACGATATATCAGTGTCCAGGTATAGTTCGCACCGGCCAGGTTCGTACTCGAGCCGTATTGTGTGTTGATGGAAGCAGGCGTGTTGCCGGTATTGGATCTGAGTGAATGGCTGCCTTCCAGGGGTGAACTGGTGGAAACCGCAAAACTACCGGTGTTTCCCGACCAGGCCGGTGAAGCAGTGATATTGCCATCATTAAAATTATCGGATACCACCGTGACCTGGGATGAAGCCGGCAGGCAGCTAAACAACAGCAGGAAAGACGCTAAGGTCTTTAACAGAAAAGGTACCCTGAATAAATTGGCTAACCTTACAGGTAGTCGCATTTCGATTGTTTGGTTTTTTCTTAGGTTACGGAGTACCGTTAAGGGGCCGCAAAATACCTTGAGTGAACCGGGAATACTTAGACAAATTCGGCAGTCACTATAAATATATCGGCATTGCAATTATCGAAGGATACCTGTTCTACGGCCTGATGAGGGTTGAAGATCAATGATTTTTATATTCCGTTATTTTGGAAATAATTTTCTGAGCCTTGTTTCTGGTAAACTGTCAACACTTTACAGTCTCTCCCGTATTTTCAAAAGCCCGGCTGTTTGATATCGCGCCGGGAACCTGCCGCGTATGGCGCTTCACAACTAATCAACTACCTTCATTACATGCCCGTTACCCCAACTGTATACCCGCTGGGTGACCAGGCCCTGACTATCCAATTTGGAAACGCCATCGATCCTGCGGTCAACCAGTATTGCATTGGCCTCGCTGAAACGATCGCCGGGATGCGCCTACCCGGTATCCGGGACGTCATCCCTTCCTACAACACGGTTTCGATGGTATACGACGCGATTGCGGTAGCGGCTGTTGCCGGTAATGTTTCGCCTTATGAATACCTGCAGCAGAAAATCACCGGCTGGATTGCCGGTTATACGCCGGTACAGGCTGAAAAAAGGGAACTGGTGAAGGTGCCCGCGTGTTTTGACCCGGCTGTAGCACCCGACCTGCCTTCGCTGGCCGCTTCCAGGAACATTTCCGAAGCGGAGTTTGTGGAACGGTTTACGTCGGTGACTTACCGCGTTTACCTTCTGGGATTTATTCCCGGCTTCGCTTATATGGGAAAAGTAGACGAGGCCCTCGCCCTGCCCCGAAAGAAAGAGCCTTGTTTGGTAGAGCCGGGCAGTATCGGCATTGCAGGTACACAAACGGGGATTTACCCGCTGGCAGTGCCGGGCGGATGGAATATTATCGGCCGTACGCCTTTGCTGTTGTTTGACAAGAAGAACGATCCGCCGTGTTTTTTCCAGCCCGGCGATGAAGTTCGTTTTGTTCCGGTTACATTGCATGAATTTCATTACCTAAACGCGAACAATTGAGTATACGCGTTCTTGAACCAGGCCTCACAGACACCATCCAGGATCATGGCCGTTATGGGATGGCAGTCTATGGGATCAACCATGGCGGTGCAATGGATCGGGTGGCAGCCAGCGTGTCAAACTTCCTGGTGGGCAACGATGAAAGCGAAGCGGTAATCGAGATGCATTTCCCTGCACCGGTACTCCAGTTTGAAAAGCCCGCATTGATCGCGATCAGCGGTGGCGATTTCGCGCCGCATCTCAATGGCCAGCCGGTACCGGTAAACACACCTGTAGTTGTTGAGACCGGTTCAGTGCTGGAGTTTCCCCGGCTGCGTTCCGGTGCGCGAAGCTACCTCGCGGTACGCGGGGGCTTAAGGATAGAAAAATGGCTGGGCAGTTATAGCACAAACCTTCGGGCGAAAGCAGGCGGACTTAACGGGGCGGCATTGGCGAAAGGCGACCAGCTTCCTTTTCGTTCCGCATGGGATCTTCCTGCACCGCCAACGGCAAACGGACCCTTGCCCTGGCACGCCGATGTTCTGCACATTTACCACGACGATCGCAATATTCATATTATTCCCGGCCAGGAACACGATTTTCTCTCGGAGTGCTCCGTCACCATCTTTGAAGGCAATACGTTTCTGATCTCCGCTCAAAGCGACCGCATGGGCTTCCGGCTCAACGGCTCGCCACTGCAGCTCGAAAAAGACATCCAGCTCATTTCTTCCGCCGTGAGTTTTGGAACGATCCAGTTACTTCCCAACGGGCAGCTCATCATCCTCATGGCCGACCATCAGACCACCGGCGGATATCCGCGCATCGCTCACGTAATTTCCGCCGACCTGGCGCGGCTGGCCCAATTGCAGCCGCATACCGCTATTCGTTTTCTGCCGGTAAGCCTCGACGTGGCGCAGCTGTTGCTGACGCAGCAGCACCACCACCTGCAACAGGTGAAACACGCCTGCCTGTTCCGGTTGAATGAATATTTTCTGATGGGTAAATAGATCCGGTATTCCAATGGAAGGTTCGTACCCCGGGCTGACTTCCGCGGCTGATCACGCAACGGCCACTCAACTACCAGTGATACATCTCTATCCGCATCTGCCGTCCACCCGAGACGCGCCGGGGAATTTCACTACATTCATCCCATGTATATCGATCTCAACTGCGACATGGGAGAAGGTATGGCAAACGACGCCGCGATCATGCCGTTTATTTCCAGCGCCAACATCGCCTGTGGTTTTCATGCCGGTGACGAGGAGACGATGAAAACAACCATCAGCCTTGCCCTCGCGCACCATGTTGCCATAGGCGCACATCCTTCGTTTAACGACCGGGAAAATTTTGGCAGGAAGGCCATGGAGACAGATGACCAGGAATTGTATCACCTCGTCGCCATGCAGATTGAAATACTGCTTCGGCACGTTCAGTCAGCCGGTGCGAAGCTGCACCATGTTAAACCGCATGGCGCGCTTTATAATATGGCGGCCACAGACCGGCAGATGAGCGCGGTGATCGCGAAAGCAGTCTACGACATCGATCCGGCTTTGTTGATCTATGCGCCGCCGGACAGCGCGTTATTGAATGAAGCTTCAAAAAAAGGGTTGAAAACCGCTTCCGAAGTTTTCGCAGATCGTACATATACTGATGCCGGGATGTTAACGCCCCGCAGCCATCCGGATGCGCTGATCAATGATGAATCACTCGCCGCGAAACAGGTATTGCAGATGATCACCGAACAACGGGTCACCACTACCTC
>DASVBM010000187.1:0-7774 GCA_036375835.1 Chitinophagaceae bacterium
GCCGCCCCAGTCGATCGCATCCCACAGCGAAACATATCCGCCGGATGGGTTCATATCTGTGACCAGGCTGGTGCCCGCCGGGGTGCCATCCGTTTTGTAGAATTTCGCACCGGTGATGTTGTTCGGACTGAAGTAGAGCACGTTGTCTTTGACGTGGAAATTCCAGTTCCAGGTGATGCCCGAAAAATCGAAGCTTCCCGCCGACCCGGGGGCGATATCACTCAACAGGATGGTGCCGGCAGTGGTTCCATCGCTGCGCCAGAGTTCGGCGCCGCTGACGCCGTCATTGGCAACAAAGAACATATACGTTCCGTTGCTGACGAACATCGTGGAAAACGTGGTTGATGCAATTCCTGCTGTGATCTCTTTTACCATTACAGTGCCGCCGCTGGTGCCATCGCTTTTCCAGAGCTCGAGGCCGCTGCCGGAGGTGTTTACCGTAAAGAAAAGCGTATTGCCAATAGCGGGTCCCATTATAGTGGGAAAGCTGATGGCAACCGCATTCAGGTCTTTTACCAGCACCGTACCGACGGTGGTGCCATCCGTTTTCCAGAGCTCAGTACCATTGACGCCATCATCGGCAGTGAAGTACATTGTATTGTTGACGATGGTAAATCCTTCCGAAGAACCCTGTGGATTGGAACTTGTCGGACCGGGATTTATATCTTTTACCAGTGCAGAACCGGCAATGGTACCATCGCTGATGTAAAGCTCGGTACCTGTGGCTGCATTGAATCCGGGAAATATTATTTTGTTATTGAGGAGCGCAGCGTTATTGCCCGCCAGTATCATTGAGGCAGTTGGAATGGCAACGGTGCCACCCGGTGTGCCATCGGTACTGCCGAGTTCACCGGTGGTGGCGTTTACGAATACTACCCGGCTGCCGAGGCTTACTCCCTGCGGGTCGCCGAAATTCGATTTGATGGGGGTTATTTGCGCAGCGGAACTAAGCCCGATAGAAAGTACCAGGCACAGCGGGTAGAACTTTTTCATATATACAGGTTTGGTTTACCGTAGTAAAATAAAAAAGAGGTTTGACATGTGCAATGTTCAAACCTCTTTGCGGTAAAGTTTCTTTCTGCTATATTCAGGCAACCGCCTTTTTCACGAGTTCCGCGGCTTCACTGAGCAATATAGCTGACTGCACCTTCAAACCACTCTCATCGATCAGTTTCTTTGCTTCTGCGGCATTGGTGCCCTGCAGCCGTACGATGATGGGGATGTCGATGTTGCCAAGCTTATTATAAGCTTCAATCACACCTGCAGCAACCCGGTCGCAACGAACAATACCACCGAATATGTTGATGAGGATCGCTTTCACATTCGGGTCTTTCAGGATGATACGGAAACCGGCTTCTACTGTTTGCGCGTTGGCGGTACCGCCTACGTCGAGGAAGTTGGCAGGCTCACCGCCACTCAGCTTGATCATATCCATTGTAGCCATCGCAAGCCCTGCGCCATTGACCATGCAGCCCACGTTTCCGTCGAGCTTTACGAAATTCAGGTTGTACTGGCCGGCTTCCACTTCGGTGGGATCTTCTTCTGTAACGTCACGCAGCGCAGCGAGGTCGGCGTGGCGGATCAGCGCGTTCTCGTCGAGGTTCATTTTGCAGTCCACCGCTATGATCTTCTCGTCACTGGTCTTGAACAGCGGGTTGATCTCGAGCATGCTGCAATCTAGCCCTAAATAGGCATTATACAGGTTGGTAACGAATTTCACGCAGTTCTTGAACGCTTCGCCGCTGAGGCCGAGGTTGAAGGCGATCTTCCTTGCCTGGAAGGGTTGCAGGCCACCGCCGGGAAATACCCACTCTTTGAAGATCTTTTCCGGAGTTTTATGGGCAACCTCTTCAATATCCATTCCGCCCTCGGTCGAGTACATAATTACATTCTGGCCTTTAGCCCTGTCGAGCAAAATGGACAGGTAAAATTCTTTTGTTGGATTAGGTCCCGGGTAATATACATCCTGCGCCACCAGTATCTTGTTCACCTTCTTGCCTGCCGCACCCGTCTGGATGGTCACCAGTGTATGACCCAGTATATTCCGGGCAATATTCGTCACGTCCTCCAGGCTCTTGGCTACAGCCACGCCGCGCTGTTCGGTTCCCTGGATCTTACCCTTGCCACGACCACCGGCGTGAATCTGCGCCTTAATAACCGCGAAATTGTTCCCAGTCTGGTTCTTGATATTCCGGTAGGCTTCTTCGGCCGACATAACCGATTCCACCGCGATGCCTTCCTGGGTGGGAACATTATATTTCTTCAGGAGCTCTTTTGCCTGGTATTCGTGTAAGTTCATAAGCGTTTCAAAATTTCGGCGAAGATAACCCAGTGACTAATAATATGCGAACTGATTTTCATCACTGTTTACGGGGGTAAATCAGGGCCGGCGTATGATAAGAAATCAGATGTATGTTGGTACATATATTTCCCTATCTTTACGCCGCATTCAATCATTGAACAAAAAGCATATATCCATGAAAAAGGCATTCCTAGTATTAACGGTTGCAATGGTCTCGGCAATCGGTATTTCTTCGTTCACTGTTTCCGGTACAGAAAACAACCTGACCACTTACACGGTGTTAAGCGATTATTCCAAAGTTGAATGGGTGGGAACCAAGAAGACAGGTTACCATACGGGCGCTTTCGCGGTAAAAAGCGGTGAAGTAAAGTTCGACGGCGACAAGCTTGCGGGCGGGAAATTTGTCATTGACCTTACGTCGCTGAAACTTATCGGAGAGCAGAACGAAAAATTTGAAGGCCACCTGAAGTCGAAGGATTTCTTTGAGACCAGCGTGTTCAGTGAAGCAACTTTCGAGATATCAGATGTTGAATATGTTTCCGACAAAGACGTGAAAATATCCGGCAGCCTGAATCTGAAAGGCATCGCGGTTCCGGTAAGCTTCCCTGCTGTGATCCGGAATGCAGACGACAAGCGGTTCTTTGCACAGGCGTTCTTCAGCATCGACCGCACGCTCTGGGGTATCAATTACGGGCTGGGCAATGTTGCGAAAGACGTACAGATATCGGTCTACCTGTTCGCGAACAAATAACTTTTTCATTGTGTAGTTATGGGCTGGCCCCGCAATTCATTTGCGGGGCTTTTTTTTCCGGAGCAGTTACTTCCACCAATGAGATATGGGTGGCGGTTGCCCACTGCTGATTTCTCCCTACCGGCATCGCTCCGTGTATCCTGTCTTTATTACCCCCTGGAATCCGATTCCTTAGATAGTACCCCGTGAGCCTCCCTGCTGATACCGGGGCCATGCTTTGTCGCAGTAAAATAGCATTCCCTTTGATATTGTATTATTTTAATATATCAAAGACATAGATAAACTATAGATAACCCATCTCTATTTAAGGATGGAATATCTATGGGATATCTATGGAATATCTATGGCTTAACTATAGAATATCATATAGTTACAAATACGTGGGACCAGGAGTGTAACCGAGGCCTGACAATACCTGCAAACAAGGCTGCCCGGCCGGCGCCCGCGGCTCAAACTGAATGATAATTATTTCAAAGGCTTCCTGGTTCCGTTACGGGGCCGGGAGTTGTTGTATGCGGAACAGCTATGGCCGATACCTGAGCTAACCGGGGTGAAAAGGAGGATTCCTATAGGTTACTAAGGGCCTGCGGTAAGGGGAAGGATTACCGGATATCAGCGGCTAAGGTCAATGTGCGTTTTAATCTTCGGAGCCGTCTACCATTGAAGAGAGTTGTTCACCGAGCACCCTCGTTTCTTCTGTTTCCCGGTTGCTGTCGAGATCAAGCCAGTGGTCTGCGCCTTCGTTATCGGGCTGGTATTGAAGCCTCAGGTCGCGGTTGGGGAGGTGCACACAAAAGGTATTACGATCGATCCGGTCAATAGACACCGGCTGGTTATTGTATCTTATTTCTGACTTGTTCATGCTACATGAATATTATGACGTAAAACAGGATCATAATTATCGCCAGCTTTAAAATATTGCCGGAATTTCTTTTGTTATTTCCCGGTTTCCTGTCTCCGGTAGGGTCATGCCGTTGATCCGCTTGTGGTGGCAGTTGTGTTGCTGGTGTCATGGAGGTCCTGTTATTTTTCAACTCACGAAACGGGGTTATTTAAAGGCTCGTCCTGCTCTCCTGCGGGATAACTGAGCGGTGCTTGTGTAGATTTTTCTACACTTGCGGCAACACCCAGTTGAGAAGATACCGCCCGGATCTCATTCCGGATATCTTCTAACTCACTTCCTGTTCTTCCACTTTCCAGTGCAGTAATGAAAGTTTCAACGAGTTGTATATATCTGTCTCTTAATTTGCTCTGGTTTTTCATGCAAGTTCCCTCAGTTGCCTTAGCTCAGCGCTCTCTTTATTGCAAACTCCGTACTAAAAAAAACAGCGCCGCCTGAACACTCAGCGTTTTCTGAGGTAGCTTCCGGCCATTGCAGCAAAACCTGCAACCAGCCCGGAAGCGAGGGCCGCTATGAGAATGAGCGCAACTGAACTGCCGAGCGAGAAGAGGGTGGCGACCTTCGAAGACAGAATGTGATCGTTTTGTGTGTCTATGTAAAGCGATAACACCGACCAGAGCACCGCAAGCGCAAGAAAACCGGCCAGGAAAGCTTTCCAGGCCCGCTGGTGTATTGCCAGAGCTACGATAAACGCGCATACCGCAAAACTCCACCAGGGTAATAATGGAAAAAGGCCGGCGGCAAAACTGAGTAACATGGTGAGCAGCACTGCAACAATGAATTTCATGGATCGGATTTAGACTTTAGTAAATTTCAGATGCCAGCGTATGTCGCGGTTTGAAGCAACAGCGTCTTTCTTCAGGAAAAGCAGCCGGTAATATTGCCCCCTGGTCCAGGCATCTACAAAATTGTCGTAATAGCGGCTGCCTGGGTTTCCATTCTGTCCGCCGGGGTAGACTCCGTATGCTTCAATGTCATCTGTAAGGTGAACCACCATTCTCCAGCTGGGACCGTGAAATTGCTTGGTGGCGTTGATGATATGTTCTCCTCCGCCAATCGGCAGGTTCAGGCGGCTCAGTGCCGGAATTCTCAAGAGGTGTCTTATGCCGGTAGCTTTGAAATCGGACCACCCGAGCCTGTTTTCCGATTCCAGTTTTTTCAGTTCCGGGGTAGCAAGGCGGAGTGCCTTCAATACCCTGGAACCAAGTGTTTCTGCGACTGGTGTGGTGATATCATCAACAAAGCGATACGCGGTTGAGTCGCTCAGCAATCCTTCAGCCAGCGTACTCTCATCGGGCCATTTTGCAGCAAGCGGGTTCGTTCCTTTTCCGGTCAGTGCGGCTATTTCATCCGCAAACACGGTTACTTCGAGACTGTCCCACCAGGCTTTAAATACGGAGGCGCCTTTTTCGCCGGGATCATTCCGGAGGTTCCAGCTGGCCGCAAGGTCCAGATAATGTCTTTCATCTGCATTGAGCGAAGCGGAATCGATATAGCGGAGGAGTATGGGCCGCGCGAATTCTGCAAATACGTTATAGTTATCGCTCTGCAGGGCCATCATCATACCGGGGGTAATATGCTGCATTGCGCTGAGCCTCCGGTTAATAATAAGGCCGCGGTAAGGAGGATAGGAGCCGCCCAGGTAATACGGATAGCTGCTGTCGGCCGGTAACTGGTTGGCACTGCTGACGAAGCCGCGCGGAGGATTGATCATTTGCGGGTTATCGCCGGGTGGGATCATTCCCTGCCACATAAAACTGCTGTCGGTGCCGGGCATCGGGAAGTCGCCCTGCCTTTTCCACTTGGCCGGGAACTCACCTTGCTGGGTGATGGCGATATCACCCGTTTTTGTAGCGAATATCATATTCTGCCCCGGGCATTCGAAACTGGAGATCGCATCCCGGTAATCCGCAAGATTCTTTGCTTTGTTCAGTTTGATAAAAGTGATGAGCTCATTGCTGGGGTCATGCGCTTTCCAGCGGCAGGCATAGTACTTTCCGTCTTTCAGTTTGTTGTCGTAGTGGCGGTCGAACATTACGGGGCCGAATACGGTCATGGCGATGTTCTCCACTGCGTCGGCGCTGTCGCGCACAAGGATATGTTCCTTCCGGAAACCTGCTTTCAGCCACTGGTTATTGAAGCGGTATTCCTGCATGGTTGAGTCGCGGAATTCTATCTGGTAGTAGTCGCGCACATCGCGCATGGCATTGGTGAAACCCCAGGAAGCGCTGTCGTTAAAGCCGATGATCACCGCCGGAGCGCCGGGAAAGCTGGCGCCATAGGCATTCATGGAAGGTGTGGTGATCTGCATTTCGTACCACAGTGAAGGAAGATTCAAACCAAGATGCGGATCATTACATAGTATGGGCCGGCCACTGGCAGTGCGGGAACCGGCGACTGCCCAGTTGTTACTTCCATTATCTTTTTCCGGTTGTATAACCGAAGCGAGGATACCGGAACTGTCTTGAATCCCGTTATACCCCATTGAATCTGCAGCCGGGGGCGGCGTTACGCGCAGGCCCGGAGCAGGAAACACCGTTCCTTTGGGTAGGATGGGATCGAGGCTGTCCTGGATAATGGGATAAAGTTTTTCAAAATCGGTTGCACCCAGGAGCTGCCGGGCGTTCGCCAGTTCGAAATCCCATTCGGCGCCGGCAAGGTCAAACGACATGAACTTCAGAAACAGGCAGGTCTTCAGGTTCGTCCATGGTTCGGGTTTGAAGTCAAGCAGTTTGTATTCAAGCGGAAGCTTATTCGGTTTCAATCTTTCGATCCAGGCGTTCACCCCGGCCGTATAGGCGTTCATCGCTTCGATGGTTACAGGATCTTTCTCCGCTTCTTTGAGACTGTTTTCCGCGGCGTAGACCATGCCGAGGCGGCGAAAAAAGCGATCGGTGCTGAGCAGATTTTTGCCTAACACTTCACTCAGCCGGCCTCCTGCCGCACGCGTCTGGAAGTCCATCTGCCAGAGACGGAATTTCGCATGGAGATATCCCTGGATGTAATATGCGTCGTAATCAGTTTCGGCATAGACGTGTGGTACCAGCCGGCTGTCAAAGTAAACATCTGCATTTACTCTTAATCCTTCCAGCCTGGCTTCGCCACCGAACGACTCGTCGGCTGGTTCTGCATTCTGCCAGAACCCCAGCTGGGGAGAAAGGAACAATCCCAGTTTGGGTGAACGTGCGCTGCCAATGGGCAACTGCATGTTTAAAACAATCACCAGTGCCGAAGTAACAGCCGCAGAAACGAGGAACGGTATGACTCTCATAAGCCGATTGGTTGGGCTGAAAATACTGAATTATTGTTTACAGCTTAGCCAACACCAGCATATACGGAGCGGGAACAGCCGATCCCGGTTCAGTTTGTTCTCCGTCGCGGGTCACGTTGCATAGGGTTGCCACCTGTTGAAGCTCCCCGGGCTGCTTGTCGCTGTGATTTGAACAGCCTGAATTTTGAAGGGAGTTCCCTTACCGGCCAGCTGCCATTTTCTTCATTTATATCCGCTGTTTCCCGGTATGGGTCCAGCCGGATCGAAGCAACCTGTTTGTCTTTGATGAAAACTTTTGTTACCGATGTTTCATTCTGGCGCCATACCGAAACGGGAGTCGACGACGAGCTGGCCAAGATGAAGGCCGAGCTCGGCGCCGGCTCCGCCGAGTCCAAGCAGCTCGGCGACGGGGGTGCCGCGTCGTGATCGTCCGGATCTCCGGCGAGGGCCAGTACGAGCTCGACGAGGCGCACCACCACCGGCTCGACGAGCTCGACGACGCGGCCGTGGCCGCGGTGGAGCGCGACGACGAGGACGCGTTCCACGAGG
>DASVBM010000373.1:0-2949 GCA_036375835.1 Chitinophagaceae bacterium
GATCGGCGACAGGACGGGCTGCTGACCCGGTTGGGTATTCATAGCAGGAGTCTGCGGAGCCGGTTTAGAAACCTTCGCGTCCAGCGATGCATCGAATTCATTCGTATTGCTGCAGGCGGAGAATGCAAGCACGCAGCCTGCGATCAACAGGTATTTCATGAAACAAAGAAAAGGTTTTCCTGCGCTGGCTGGTCAGGGATGGCTGAATCGCTTGTTTTTTAACGTTTGCGGGGAATTTGAACGCTGATTTTCATGATGCTCATGATCAATTCTGTCCCCATGGGGTCTCTCATTCTAATATCCCTTCACCAACCGATATGATTACAGGGGACCCCGTGGAATCTTGTTCTATCCCCCAGTATATTCTGAAATAAAAAATTTCTGTCCCCATGGGGTCTCTCATTCTAATATCCCTTCAGCAACCGATATGATTACAGAGGACCCCGTGGAATCCTGTTCTGGCCCACCAGGATATTCTGAAATAAAAATCATGACAATCTTGAGCATCTTCGTTCCATTAACCGCATGCGGTCAAAGCGCCCTGATCATAAAAACATCGCAGCCTGTATGGCCTGAATTTCCCATCGCCGCGGGAATATAACGGAAGCCGTAGTGTTCGTATACCGACAGCGCCTGCCTGAGTTCCGGCATCGATTCAAGGTACACCTGGCTATAGCCAAAATCTTTCGCCGCTTCCAGTGATTTCCGGATCAGTGTTCCACCCAGCCCCGAACCTCTTGCCTGCGGGCTGAGGTAGATCTTTACGATCTCGCAGGTTCCATCCGGTAAGGCTTCGGTAGGGTAGATGCCGGCGCCACCCAGGATGATCCCGTTTCGTTCAGCGATGAAATAAACGCTTCGGGGTGTAGCACTGAATAATTCATACAGATGATCGGTGGATGGATCATCGAAGACGGTACCGGGATGGTTGGCACCGAATTCTGCCAGGGCGTCGCGGATAATCTTCGCGATAGCGGCGTTATCCTCCGGCCGGATCGTACGGATACTGATGGATTCAGCGTCTGTCATGAAAAGAATGGGTTCGCGTTCTGCTTTGTTTTAACCGGTTTGAAAATTCAGCTGCTGCGCATTTCCTTGTAAGCGTTGATCAGTCCGTTGGTCGAGGAATCGTGCGCGCTCACCGGTTCGTCGCCGTTCAGTTCCGGCAGGATCCTGTTGGCCAGGTGCTTTCCCAATTCTACTCCGCACTGGTCGAAGCTGAAGATGTTCCATATCACGCCCTGCACAAATATCTTGTGCTCGTATAAAGCAATCAGGCTTCCCAGGTTGAAAGGAGTGATCTGCCGGATGAGAAATGAATTCGTCGGCCGGTTTCCATTGAATATCCTGAACGGAACGAACTTCCGGATGACTTCTTCACTCCGGCCTTCTTTTTCAAATTCTTCTCTCGCTTCGGTTTCCGACCGGCCATTCATCAGGGCCTCCGTCTGCGCAAAAAAGTTTGAAAGCAGTTTGGTGTGATGGTCACCGATCGGATTATGCGAGATCGCCGGTGCGATGAAATCACATGGAATCAGTACTGTTCCCTGGTGGATCAGCTGGTAAAACGCATGCTGGCCGTTAGTGCCGGGCTCACCCCAGATGACCGGGCCGGTAGCGTAGTTCACCGGGTTGCGGTTCCGGTCGATGCTCTTTCCGTTGCTCTCCATGTTTCCCTGCTGGAAATACGCGGCAAAGCGGTGCATATACTGGTCGTAGGGCAGGATGGCTTCGGTCTGCGTACCGAAGAAGTTGGTATACCACAATCCCACCAGCGCCATGATCACCGGTATATTCCGGTCGAACTTCTCTGTACGGAAATGTTTGTCCGTTGCTTCGGCGCCGCGCAGCAATTGTTCAAAATTGTCGTACCCGATGGTGAGCGCGATCGATAAACCTATTGCGCTCCAGAGCGAATAACGGCCGCCTACCCAATCCCAGAACTGGAACATGTTCGCTTTGTCAATACCGAAGTCGGTAACTTTTTCCTCGTTGGTGCTGAGCGCTACAAAATGCTTTGCTACGTGCTTTTCATCGCCGGCCTTTTCAATGAACCAGCTGCGCGCGGTATGCGCGTTGGTCATCGTTTCCTGCGTGGTGAACGTTTTGGATGCTACCAGGAACAGCGTTTCTTCTGCGTTGATCTTTTTGAAAGTCTCGGCGATATGCGTTCCATCCACGTTGCTCACGAAGAACGCCTGGATACCGTTTTTCCAGTACGGCCGCAGAGCTTCCGTCACCATCTGCGGACCCAGGTCGCTGCCACCGATGCCGATGTTGACGATGTATTTGATTTTCTTCCCGGTATATCCTTTCCATTTTCCATTGTGCACGCGCTCGCAGAATTCTTTCATGTGCTGCAGTTCTCTGTGCACCAGCGGCATGATATCCTTTCCGTCTACGAGTATGGGGTCGCCTGAGAAATTGCGGAGTGCCGTATGCAGCACCGCGCGGTTTTCGGTTTCGTTGATCTTCAGGCCGATGAACATGTCGTTGATGGCCTGCTTCAGCTCGCAGTCATCGGCCAGCTGCAGCAGCAGTTGCAGCGTCTTCTGGTTGATGATGTTTTTCGAGTAGTCGAAAAGGATCTCGCCTAAGCGGAGCGAGAAGCGTTCATACCTGTCCGGCTCTGCGGCGAACATATCGCGCATATGCCGGCGGCTCATCTCTTCTTCATAATGTTTTCTGAGTAACAGCCAGGCCTGCGTATTCGTCGGATTCACTTTTGGTAACATACCAGCGATTGATTTCAATTAGAGTTGTTGGATGATCCGGATGGTTTCTTCCACCATCTGCGGAGTGATGTCAAGGTGCAGCACCATGCGCACGTGCGTGGCTGAGATGGGAAGCATCAGTACATCCCTGCTGCGCATTTCACTGACGAACTGCTGCGCGGTCATTCGTTCCTTTATTTCGAAAATTACGATGTTGGTCTCCACCGGGAAGATC
>DASVBM010000444.1:0-4135 GCA_036375835.1 Chitinophagaceae bacterium
ACTGGAAGGCGGCATCAGGCTCACGGGCCTGCATATTCCAACGGTACCGGAAATTTATATACCGGTATTGAAGGAACTGGAAGAAAACGGCATCGTATTTACCGAGCAGGAACTGGAAGGATAAAATGGCCCGGCAAGCTAGCGGAACGGTGAGAGCAATTCCTTCAATTCAGCTATTCCTTCTGTCGCGGGTTTTTCTATAACTGTCAGATTATTTATTCCTGTGGTGTACGGAATTTTCTTGTCCACGATAAATTTCGGGCACTCCCGGGGCGCTTCGTTCAGCAGCCCGGCAGCAGGATAGACCACCAGCGAAGTTCCCACCACGACAAAGATTTCTGCAGACCGCGCGATCTTCGCCGCTTCAATGATCATTGGCACCGGTTCTTCAAACCAGACGATGTGTGGCCTTAACTGGGCGCCATCTTCCGCTTTATCGCCAAGCCGGATGTCACCGCGTATGTCGTAAATATATTCCGGGCTTGCTTCGCTTCGCATCTTGAAGATCTCGCCATGCAGGTGAAGGACCGTGCTGCTTCCGGCGCGCTCATGCAAATCGTCAATATTCTGGGTGATTACGTGAACATCAAAATCCCGCTCCAGTTCTGCCAGTCCGAAATGGGCGGCGTTCGGTTTTGCTTCAGCCACATTCCTGCGGCGCATATTATAGAATTCGAGGACCAGCTCAGGGTTGCGGCGCCAGGCGCGTGGCGTGGCTACTTCGGTAACATTGTAACCCTCCCACAACCCGTCACTGTCGCGAAATGTCTTGAGCCCGCTCTCGGCGCTGATACCTGCGCCGGTAAGCACTACCAGTTTTTTCCGTGCCATAGGCAAATTTACCGGATCATTCACGGACGCTGAAGCCGGCAAGGGCAAAGCAACCCAAACTCGATACAGTCAGCCGACCCAGGCAGCCGGGTGCCGGGCTGTGGCCGAATCACACAACCCGGTTCCCAGCTCTGGCCCGCGCCTATGCTGCCTGTTTTTCTGCGATTACCAGGGGGGATTCCCTGTATCAGGCCGTTAAGGTTTTACCCGTAACACGCCCGACCGGCGGATTACCCAAAACACCACCAGCGCCACCATCACCAATGGCCAGATATACGCGGCTGCAACCACCAGGTTGCCTGCATTATGCGCACCGGTTTTAAGGCCTTCAATGAGCCGCGCGAAAAAGCCCGGATGGCTATCCGGAACGGCGCCGTTGAAGTACTGCCGGTAGCTCAGGTTTATCGTGCTATAAACAGACTGGTGGCCCAGGTATTCGATCCTCCCCGCGGCGGCTTCGATGTCGACGGTAATCTCGTTGATCTCCTGCTGCACCTGCAGGATCTCGTCCATTTTCTTTGCCTGCTTCAGCAATTCGTAATATTTAGCACGCAATTGCTTTTTTGTTTCGATCCTCGCGCGGGTGTCGACGTACTCCATGGTTACGTCCTGTGTACCGATCTCCTTTTGCAATACTTTATTCTTCGGGTCTGCAACAAGATAATTCACGAGGCTTTCGAACCGGTCTGCCGGAACTTTGATCGATACTTCATTGCTGATGGCGGACGAGGTTTCCGTCTGCATCTCGTGCGCGATGTATGCACCGTATTGTGCAAGCGCACCATGCAGGCTGTTATTGAAGCCGCGGTAATCATTCAGCTCCAGTTCTAGTGTTGCCGTTTTCACGATCTTCCTGGTCCAGTCATATTGCGGCGGTGCAGGATTACCCAGCGATCCTCCCGGACCGGCGGGCGTTCCGCTGCCATCTGCCGCGGCACTGTCAGCCGTATAAGAATTGTTCTCAACAGCAACCTGGTCGCCGGGTACATCTGCTGTCTTCTGTTCACTATTGTTCTGATGACACGCAAAGAGCAGGATGGCAAATATTGCCACGGTTAATCTTTTCATATACCATGATTGAATTGTGGTGGTTAAAACGAGTGGAAGAACGTCAAGCCTTATTTCCTGCTTAGAAAATATACCAGGCTGTCCGGCGACATGAGGGTGAAGGCAGAATCGGAGCTGTTCAGTATACCAAATCGCAATTCATTCTCCTTGTCCTGTTCTGCAACCATCAGCGCAGCTGAATCCTGCAGCAAGCGGTACCGACCACGGAGGCTGTCAGAGCTGTTGAGGAAATGATAACTGCCATCTGGTTCGAAGATCATTGTTAAAGGAAGGCTGTCCTTGTCCAGGCTGAGGACGAGCAGGCCCAGGTTGCGGACAGAAGTGTCGGTACTGCGATTGTCAATAGAATCGATTACCCAGGAGCCGGTAACATCGAAACGTTTTGCTTCTTTGGAGGGGCCGAATAAATTACAGGAGAGAAATACAATAACCAGGGTTGCGGCCACAATAGCCACGGTAAGGATCGGTTTCATTTTGCAGGTTTTTATTTTTGAAAAAATCTGCAGGCCTGCAACAATGAATACCGGAGCCTGTAAAAATGTAACCCTTGCAGTGTTGTTAAATGAATCAGCCCGTTCACCCCTTTGTTCCGGAAAGCTCCAGCACCACTTTCCATTCGTCCCCGGTGACCGGCTGCACCGATAATCTTCCGAGTTTCACGAGCGCCATATTCTGTAAGGCTTTGTTCGATTTGATATCGGCGAGCTTCACCGGTTGTTTCAGTTTTTTATGAGGTGCGAGATCAACTGCCACCCAGGCCTCATCGTCGGTAGTTGGATCCTGGTAAGCCTCTTTCACGACTTTGGCAATGCCGACGATCTCGAGACCTTCGTTGCTGTGATACCACAACACCAGGTCTCCTTTTTTCATCGCACGGAGATTGTTCCTGGCTGCATAATTCCTTACGCCGTCCCAGAAGGTTCGCCCGTCTTTTTCAAATTGTTCCCAGCTGTATTTGAAGGGCTCTGATTTTACAAGCCAGTATGCCATAGAAAGATGATCAGTTTGTAATAAATGTTTACCAGCCGCTCGCCAGAACGTCGGCGATATGGATTGTTTTAATCGGGTAACCGGTTTTTTTCATATAACCGTCAAGGTGCATCAGGCAGCTCATGTCGGTACTGATGAGATATTCCGCGCCGGTATTGGTGGCGTTGGTCGCTTTCTGATCTGCCATGGCTACACTGATCGGCTCAAACTTCACCGCAAAAGTGCCACCGAAACCACAACAGGTTTCCACGTCGTTCATCTCCACGAGTTCCAGTCCGCGCACTTTTGAGAGTAGCTGGCGCGGCTCCGATTTAATTCCAATCTCCCGCAGTCCGGCACAACTGTCATGATAAGTTGCTTTTGCCGGGAATTCCGCACCCACGTCGTCTATCTTCAGCACCTTTACCATGAATTCGGCAAACTCAAAGGTTTTTTCTCTCAGTTGTTTTACCTCGTTGTGCAGGGATGAGTTCTCCATCAGCTTCGGGAAATAATTCCTCACGAAACCGGAACAGCTTGCACTGGGTGAAACAATGTATTCGGCTTCGGCAAAATCATCGACCCATTTACTGCAGACTTCACGCGCCTCGCCCCAGAATCCCGCGTTAAAGGCGGGTTGACCGCAGCATGTCTGGTTCGGATTATAATAAACGGTGCATCCCGCCTTCTCCAGCACTTTTACCATGTTGAAACCTACGTGTGGATATAACTGGTCGATGAAGCAGGGTATGAAGATTGAAACATTCATAATTCGGTTGCAAGGTAATCAAGATTCACCGGGCAGGAACGTAGGCCGGCCGAAAAGAAGACAGGTCACCGTTTCAGACTGCGGTTGTATGCGATCATCTTCAATGCGGTTAGGGCGGCTTCTTCGCCTTTGTGACCGTGCTTTCCTCCCACCCGGTCTATTGCCTGTTGTTCGTTTTCCACGGTCAGTACGCCAAAAATTACAGGCACGTCCAGCAGCATGTTCAGAGACAGGACACCATCGGTAACCGCTTTGCATACGTAGTCGAAATGCGGCGTATCGCCGCGTATTACGGTACCCAGCACGATGAAAGCGTCTGCTTTCCGTTCGGCGCTTTCCGCCCAGGCGCGGACCGCAAACGGTATTTCCACGGCTCCGGGAACGGTGATGGTTTTCGATTTTACACCGTGCTGTTTCAGCAGTTTTCTGCAACCTTTTTCCAGCCGGGAAACGATGTGATCATTCCATTCAGTCCGGACGATAACAACAAAGGCATCC
>DASVBM010000127.1:0-5190 GCA_036375835.1 Chitinophagaceae bacterium
TGGCAGCACCCGCTCCATCACGGGGCGGACGTGGTGCTGTATTCGGCTACCAAGTATATCGGCGGTCACAGCGACCTGATTGCAGGCGCGGCAGTGGGAAGCAAACAGGTGATCACGGAACTGAAGAAGAGTCGCACCTTTTTCGGATCGATACTCGACCCGCATACCTGCTGGATGCTGATGCGCAGCCTCGAAACACTTAAAGTACGGATGGAAGAGGCGGCTAAGAACGCCTACAAGATAGCCAGCTGGCTGGATGAACATCCGAAGGTGGAAAAGGTCTATTACCTCGGCTTTACCTACCAGAATCATCCCGAACAGAATGAAGTACTGTCCCGGCAGTGCAGCAGTTTCGGAGCGATGCTCAGTTTCGATATTGCTGGTGGCGAGAGCGAGGCCTTTGCTTTTCTTGATCACCTCAAACATATTAAACTGGCTGTGAGTCTCGGAGGCACCGAGAGCCTGGCACAACACCCGTACTCGATGACACATGCCGACGTACCGGACGAAGAAAAAATTCAACTCGGCATCACGGAAAAAATGATCCGCCTGAGTATCGGCATCGAGAACTACCAGGACCTGATCTCCGATATGGAATCGGCGTTCAGTGCGGTTCCGGAGATGCAATTGGTGATGTAGGCGCTGATCGGAGAATGAATTAATGGCGGCTGCGCCGCCATCAGGTTTCAGGAGGCAGTGTAGGCAAAGAACGCGCGGAGTTTAAAGCGGACTTATCCTGCTCGTCGCGCTTCACCGCGCCCACCGTATCCTGTCTTTCTGCGGAACGCGGCGATTTCCTCAACGCGTCGTAAACCAGGTCTCGTTGCTGTATTCGGTTTCCCCATCCGCGGTTTTCACCCAGGCCCTGAGGAAATATTTTGTTGCCGGTTCAAGCCGGGTAAGGGTTACAGCACTTTTGATACGGCTCACCCCCGGGTCTGTCCTCGGCTGATCTTCGCCACGGAACACCTTAACACCTTCTTTCTCCAGCTCCGGAACACCTTCTGTATTGACACAAACCCCGTGTTCCAGCACTTTTACGTTCGTGATGCTGCGGGAATAGCTGCAATCGGCGGTGCGACTGGTGATATTGTTGATAACGTCTGCTGTGATTCGCACCTCCATAAAGGTGGCAGCCATAAACAGGATCATGCCCGGCATCATCATTAAACTCCGCTTGTTCATCTCTGAATATTTTAAATTTTAAGGAATTCCACCCTGCGGTTGAGCCCCTTATTCGTTGTGCTGTTGTTTGGCGCTACCGGTTCTTTCTCCCCTTTGCCATCGGTCTGCATACGGGATGCATCGATACCAAAATCCGTTGCCAAAGCATTTTTCACGGCTGCCGCGCGACGCTTCGAAAGATCCAGGTTCGACGCATCGTCACCGTCGCTGTCGGTATGCCCCACGATCTTTATCCGTACCTCGGCGTTTTCCGTGAGAATAGTGGCGATCTCTTTCAATGATCCATAGGATTCCGGTTTGATCTTATCTGAGTTAACATTGAAATAGATACCATAACTGATCAGTTTACCTTCGGTCAGCAGTTTGTTGCGCATGTCAGGCAGCCCGGCCGCGATCCGCACATTGCCGATCATCTCCACGCCTCCCTGGAACCTGATCATATTGTATTTCTGCGAAAGCGTAATGGCTCTCGGCAGATCGAAGATTTTCTTTTCGTCAACATACATGCGGATCCGTTGCTTCTGCACCGATATCGATATGCGGTATTGCTGGTTGGGCTTCAGCTTCGGCTGATCTACGCTGCCCGTCATGGGTGGTGTACCGTCGGAGTAATAGGCAGAAAAATAATTGTTGTAACCAAACTCAAAGCGAATGCCCGTTCCGCCCGGCCGCGCCAGTCCGTAGTTCAGGTCATTTGGTTTCGCCGTACTGAACAGGTAAAAACTGAACGCACTGCTGTTTCCTTCCTTCTGCGGAATCACGTCGAATTCTATAGTATAATTCTCCGGCAGCTTCAATGGTTCGTTAAGTGCCACGATACCCCTTGAACTGGTGATCTTAAACCATTTCCCGGGGGCCATGTTCGTGGTAACCACTTCCCCCGAACCATTCGTGTTCCAGAGCGCAGGGAAATCACCAATCGCATCGGCGGAAAAATCATCCGAGAAGATTACTTTCTCGCCGGGAATGAAGTCATAGTTTGAATAAATCTTAAAGGAATCGTTCTGCCCGCTCGCAAACAGAAAAACAAGATTGGATACCATCAGGAATAACAGTGGCTGAAACAACTTTTTCATAAAACCGGGATTAGTTATGAATATGTTGCAAGTAATTCCAGCTTGAGCAGAAAACTTCTAAACCGCTGTCAGGGGGGGAATGATTGATATCAAGAAAGACGGGTCACCCGGATTGCATGACTCCCGGATTGCCGGATTGCCGAATTCTATTTAAACGTTCATTTACCAATCCTGTACAACCTTCCTTCATCAGTGATCGCGTACAAAGCCTGGTCTTTGCCTTGTATGATGTCGCGGAATCGTTGTCCTTCATTCGCGATCAGCCGCTCTTCACCCGTTACCCGGTTATCGCGTAAAACCAGCCTCGCGATATGGTTGCTGTTCAGCCCGCAGATAAACAGGTTGTTTTTCCATTCGGGGATCGCATCACCGGTATAGAACGTCATGCCGCTGGGCGACAGTACCGGATCCCAGTAATACACCGGTTGTTCCATTCCCTGCTTTTTTGTGGCGCCGCCGCTGATGGGTTTCCCGCTGTATTCAATGCCATAGGTGATCGCCGCCCAACCATAGTTTTTTCCCGGCTTGATCAGGTTCAGCTCGTCACCTCCTCTCGGACCGAATTCGTTTTCCCAGAGGTCACCGGTTACCGGATGAAATGCAAGCCCCTGTACGTTACGGTGGCCATAGCTATATATCTCCGGCCGCAGGCCGGCCTTTCCCATGAAAGGATTGCCCGGTGCTGGCCTGCCGTCGGTAGTGATCCGGAGCACTTTCCCGAGCGCTGAATTGAGCTGCTGCGCCTGCGGACGGGTGGCGAGGTCTGATCGTTCACCCGTACTCACGAAGAGATTGCCGGTCTTGTCGAAAACGATCCGTCCTCCGTAGTGCAGCGTGCCATCATATGCCGGGGTAGCGCGGTAAATCACTACCGCATTTTCAATTCGTTTTTCATCATCAGACAACCTGCCCTTTGCCACGGCTGTCAGGTTTCCCTCCGGCAGTTTTTCTGAGAATACCCAGTATACCATGCGGTTGCTTGCGAACGAGGGATCGGTTGTAAGCCCGAGCAACCCACCCTGGCCCGCGTCGTTCACCGCGGGAATGCCCGTGATCTGGTCACTCACTTCGCCCGAAGCCGAAACAATGCGCATTACGCCACCTTTTTCCGTTACCAGGAATCTTCCATCCGGCAACAGCGTAATACCCCAGGGGCGACGAAGTTTACCGGTGACGATCGTTGTTTTATAATCCGTTTTTGTTTTAACGCCGCCGATGCGCGTCTGACCTTCAAACGCGGGCTCATAATTCGTGTTTGCTGCCCTTGTTTCAACAGGTGGTAAAATGCTGTCACCAGCAGCGCCGGCGCCGGTAATGGCGCTCCCGTTTTTTGAAGTGGAATTACAGGAGAATACCAGGAAGACTGCAATGAACAAAGGGCTAATAGCTAAATGCATAACCAGGATTTTGTTGCAAGTTCGCACAAGAATCATTCCCCGCATGGCTGAAGCGGCACGGTCTCCGTGCATCAGCCATACCGGATCTGCGCCTCGGGTATCAGCGGCAGGTTCTTATAACGGAGGATGATGTTTGCAGTGACGATAACATCCCGCTGGCAATACTCGACTATCCGCTGCAGGTTCTGATCGCGGTAATACACGTCCTGCACCATTCCACCGTCCATATCCGTCTTACTGGAAGGCACGCCCAGCACCGTAGCCAGCAGGTGAAGGCTCACGTAATTTTTGTAATCGCCGAACTTCCACCACTGCATCGTATCGAACATCCTGACTTCCCATGGCTTTTTATCGTTCAGCTGCAGGCAGGCCGGCAATGGAAGGCCATTGATCAGCATGCGCCTGCAGATATACGGTATATCAAACTCCCGGATGTTATGCCCGGCAAAAACGATTTCTTTGCGGGTAGAGCAGAATTTATCACAGAGTTCAGAAAACTGTTTTAACAACTCTGTTTCATTATTGTTAGAAATACTTTTTATGCGTAAGCAGGTGGCTTTATCTTCGTTTTGGTAATAGTAGGCTGTTGAAATGCAAATAATTTTACCAAATTCGGCGAGGATACCACCACGTAGCCGGTAACTTTCCTCGGGGGTAATATTCTCTGGCATGGTTTTAGAAATCTTGTCGACCCAGAGAGACTGCCACTCAGCGGAAAGTTCATCAAAGTGCGGCGATTGGGGAACAGTTTCGATGTCTAATATCAACAGATCTGTCATTAGATAAAGGGTTTAACAAACGGGTAAAAAAAACAATTGATCAACTTTAAAAAATAACAGTTATGAGCTACAGTCAATATCCATCTTCAGCACCGGAGCAGCAGCCGGCTCAACCAGCTCAGAAAAACGGCAGAAACAAAATCGTGGTAATCGCACTGGCAGCAGCACTGCTGGTATCCATCGCCTATATCATCTACAACGAAAGTAAACATACTGAAGTGGTTGCACAAATGCAAGCCCAGTTCACGAATGTTGATTCGGCCCGTAACGAGCTGCAGAACGACTTTAACGACGTGAGCAAGAAATTAGATGAACTGAATGGTTCGAACCTCGAGCTCCAGGGTGCACTTGCTGAGAAAAACGCCGAATTAGACAGCAAGAAAGCAGAACTTTCAAAGAAGCAGAAAGAGATCGCTTCTATCCTCCGCAAACAGAAAATCACAGCCGCCGAGTACTCAAAGGCTAAAGCAATGATCGCTGAACTGAACGGCCAGATCCAGGACCTCCTGGCGCAGGTTGAGCAGCTGAAGCAGGAAAACCAGGCGCTCACGGTTGAAAGGGATAACCTCGTAACTGAAAAAACACAGATACAGGAAACACTGGTTGCCACTGAAACTGCCAGGAAGCATGTAGAAGACGTGGCTTCAACACTGCACGCTTCGAACATCGCCATCACTGCCATCAACCAGAAAAGCAGCGGTAAAGAAGTAACCACCTCAACCGCCAAGAGAGCCGACCTGATGCGTATATCCT
>DASVBM010000382.1:0-3771 GCA_036375835.1 Chitinophagaceae bacterium
CCTGCTGCTGATTGGTTGGTACAGAACTTGGATTTCTCCCGGTAAATAAGCAGTATGGGCAGGAAATCATTTTTATCGGCGCTGATCATTGCTTTGATTGCATGGGCATGCAGTACCAACCCGCTTACCGGTGAAAAGCAACTCAGCCTGGTATCGGAAGCCGAATTACAAGGCCTGGCGCGGCAGGAGTACGCGCAGTTTCTCAATCAGAACAGGGTGGTGAGCCCGGCTTCCAGCAGGGATGCGGAAATGGTTCGCCGGGTTGGAAGCAGGATAGCGAACGCAGTAACCAGTTATTACAGCAGGCAGGGACTTGCGTCTGAACTGGCAGGATATAAATGGGAATACAACCTGGTAGCAAACAACGAGGCGAACGCATGGTGTATGCCGGGCGGAAAGATCGTGGTGTATACGGGGCTGCTTCCTATTACGCAGAACGAAGCAGCGCTGGCTGCAGTAGTGGGTCACGAGGTGGCACACGCCGTTGCCAGGCATAGCAGTGAGCGGATGAGCCAGGTGCTGGTACAGCAACTCGGTGGTGTAGCGCTCGGCGTTGCATTGCGCAACAAGAGCCAGGAAACACAGTCGCTGTTCAACAACCTCTACGGTATCGGCAGCTCGGTGGGATACACGCTTCCCCACAGCAGGAGCCAGGAACTGGAGGCGGACAAATACGGGCTTCGTTTTATGGCCCTGGCCGGCTATAACCCGCGTGAGGCCGTTGCGCTCTGGAAAAGGATGAAGGCTGCTTCCAATGGCAACCGTCCGCCGGAGTTCATCAGCACCCACCCGGCAGAAGACCGCAGGATCAATGAGCTGAATAAGATTATGGACGAGACGATCAAAAACTATTATCGCCCGGTGAAGTAGAATATAACCAGCTGTGCCTGTTAAGCTTATCGAGGCCAGCTGCAGTTTAGCTTCACTATACGGCGATCCTGTGAAAATCAACGCATAGAAAGCGTGCAATCGTTAAAATGCCCGCCTGGCTTCAAATTAGGCGGGCATTTTCTTGCCAAAGGCCCGTGAATTCAGTACTTTTGCATCCTCAATTTCTCACCTAAATTTCTTTTTAGGATGTCTGTATCTGAAAGCCTATTTGACAAATTACAGTTCAACGACGAGAAAAACCTGCTGATCCAGGGACTTCCCTCCTCAATCGAAAAACAGTTTGCGAAACTATCTTACTCGAAAAACGTAACGCCGCTCCTGAAAACAAAAAAAGTTGACTTCGCCCTTGTATTTGCGGTGAATTTCAACCAGTTGTGTAGTATTCTCCGGGATGTACTGCCCGCGCTTCACAATGAAAGCAAACTCTGGGTAGCCTATCCCAAGACAACCAGCAAGATCGTCAGCGACCTGAACCGCGACTGCAGCTGGGATATCCTGAGCAGCAATGGCTATGAGGGCATCCGGCAAGTTACGCTGGACCATGTATGGACAGCGATGCGCTGGCAGAAAACGGCGCAGGCGGCACCGAAAGCACGCCCGGCTGAATCCAAGCGGCATGACTTTGAAAAGACGCTGGTATCACCCCCTGCCGAACTGGAGAACTTTTTCCTGAAGCATAGCAAGGCCAAGGATTTCTTTACCTCTCTGCCGCCGGTACACCAGGAAGTGTACGTGAGCTGGATCTCGGGTGCCAAGCGCGCCGAGACCCGTAAGCGCCGGGCAGAGACCGCTACCGAGCGGTTGCTGGAGGGCAAGCTCTCACCGATGTAATAAACAGATTATTCCGATAGCGATGCTTCCACCTGCAGGTGGAAGCATTTTTTTTGTTTGTTAAGCTCATGGGCCGGTTACGGCCGCTTCAAACAAACGAAAATGTGAGTAGTTTGGATCCTTATTCCACAACAATCAAAACTTCAATCATGGGTACAAAATCCGCCGCTGAAATGGTGAAGGAAGCGAAACAACAAATCGAAAATCTTTCACCCGAGCAGGTTCAAAATGAGCTGGCGAAAGGAAATGTAACACTGGTTGACATACGAGAAGCGGAAGAGCTAAAACAGAACGGAAAGATCCCGGGATCGGTGCATGCGCCAAGAGGGATGCTTGAATTTTATGCAGACTCATCGCTTCCTTACCACAAGCCCGAGTTTGACAGGAACAACAGGATCATTTTACAGTGTGCTTCCGGCGGTCGTTCTGCGCTTGCCGCAGCCACCTTAAAGCAAATGGGCTATAACAACATTGCGCACCTTGATGGCGGAATCAATGCCTGGAAGGAAGCCGGAATGCCTGTAATCGAGTAAATTCTTTTGCAACGGAAGATAGCCTAACGTTAGCCATAGTTATTTATCTGGCTTCCTTCGCTTTTTCGATTCACCCTGAATGCATGGCAAGCAAGGGGCGTACACTGGTAGCCACCTCAGTGCCTGGGCTGAAGCCGGGATTCGCGTGATCAGTTATTTTATGATCACCGACCCGATCTGCTTAGTCAGGTCTACCTCGATTTGTTTGAGGGTTTTGTGGATCTCGATCAGCTTCATCTGTTCTTTGATGTCTTTCGCCATCTCCAGGTCCTTCTGGTTCTGGTCGAACATCTTCTTGATCTTGCGAAGCTTGAAATAATTGACGCTGGCAAACACATCCTGCCTGCTGGTATCGCGGTTGAGGATGTGCATATTCTCCATCACATCATCCCAGCGGTGGCTCAGTTCATGCGGAAACATGGTGATCGAAATCACGAGTTCGCGCATAGCGGTGTCTTCCTGGTATAGAAACGATTTGGAATCCGGTTTGAGTCCCTGTACGTACTGGTGGTGGTAAATGTTGTATATCCTTTCCAGGTCGGGGTTATCGAAGTTGAAATTTTCCAGCTGTGTAAATATGTAGTCGGCGCAGGTCTGCGTTTCATCCCAGGGTTTCAGTCCGTATTCGAGTAATACCCGGATCACACTGCGTTCCTGGGCTTCGTCCTGGTTGAAGAGGTTAACCGCGACTTCCGTCTCAAATTCCGGGGATGGCGGCGGCGGCGCTTCCTCGAAAGGGAGCTTCCGTTCGTCAGCAGCGATCTTGTCGCGCTTGTATTTGTTGATGAGCGTGGTGAGTCCGGTCTCGTCGATCTTCAGTAAAGCCGCGCATTGCCGGGCATAATCCTGTTGCTTGGTGAAGTCTTCCGCCTTGCTGATCTTGCTGAGCGTTTCGGCAATGCGGTTCACCACCTGGTTTTTCTTTGCCAGGTCGTTGCCCGCTTCACTCAGCATCACCTCCAGCTGGAAGAGAATAAAGTCTTTTTTGTTTGCGGCAACGAATTGCTGGAAGGCACCCGGTCCAACCTTGTTGACATAGCTGTCCGGGTCCTCGTTATCCGGAATGAGCACCAGTTTTACGTTCAGTCCTTCTTCGAGCGCCATGTCCAGTCCCCGCAGCGCGGCCTTTACACCCGCGGCATCCCCGTCATAGATGATCGTGAGGTTACTGGTGTATTTGCGGATGATGCGCAACTGGTCGGTAGTAAGCGAGGTGCCCCCGCTGGCTACCACGTTTTCAATACCGTTCTGGTGCAGGCTGATGACGTCGGTATATCCTTCCACGAGCAGGCATTCATCGTTTTTGTCGATCGCCTGCCGGGCGAAATACGAGCCGTAAAGAATCTTGCTTTTAAGATAGATCTCGTTTTCGGGGGTATTGATGTACTTAGGCGCGCGATCGTTTTTCGCGATCACCCTGGCCCCGAAGCCGATGATCTTACCGGTATTGTTGTGGATGGGAAAGATGATGCGCCCACGGTAGTTGTCCGCCAGCGATTCGTTCCGCAGCAGGGTC
>DASVBM010000243.1:0-4332 GCA_036375835.1 Chitinophagaceae bacterium
TGGCACTGGGACTTCGGTGATCTTACCACAAGTTCGGATACATCCAGCCAGAAAAACCCGTCTTATCTCTATTCAGCTTCCGGGGTGAAAACAGTTACGCTGATCGCCACCTGTACGAAAGGGTGCCGGGACACCGTAACTCAGCAGATCACCGTTCGCGACAATCCTGTACTCGACCTCCCATTCAAAGACACGCTTATCTGCAGCATTGATGATCTTCCGTTGGTGGCGAACGGCACGGGTAATTTCAGCTGGGTGTCGGAACCCGTTGATCCAACGTTAACCAACCCTAACGCACAGAACCCCGTGGTCTCTCCAAATGATACTACCCGGTACATCGTTACATTGAACGACAATGGCTGCATTAAAAAAGATACCATCAATGTAAACGTACTCACCTATATCACGGTTGATATCGGTCCAGACACCGGCATGTGCCGCACCGACACTTTCGTGATGAAGACTATCAGCCACGCGCTCAGTTATCAATGGTCACCTGCCGCCGGACTCAGCAGTACCACTGAGAAGGCGCCAAAGGTGTCTCCGGATAATACAACCACCTATTATGTACAGGCGAACCTCGGTCTCTGCCCCGCATTTGATACCATTACGGTGCAGGTAGCGCCCTACCCGATTGCCAATGCCGGAAACGGTCATACGATTTGCTATGGAGACAAGGTACAGCTGCAGGCAAACTATGTAGGTACCGGCTTCAGCTGGTCGCCCACGAATACACTGCTGAACCCCAATACCCTCAATCCTGTTGCGGGTCCGATGAAAACCACCGCTTATGTATTCACCGCTTTCAGCGCCGGCATCTGTCCCAAGCCAAGTCACGACACCGCCTGGGTAGTTGTTCGTCCGCAGGTGCAGGCATTCGCGGGTAACGATACGGTAGTGACGGCCCTGCAGCCACTGCAGCTGAACGCAACAGGCGGAACAAACTATTACTGGTCGCCAGGTCTCGGACTGAGTGCAAACAATATTTCAGACCCCGTTGCAGTACTTCCCTATACGATCGATTCAATTGTCTATCGCGTGCGTGTCAGTGATTCGATGGGCTGTTACAGTGAAGATGATCTGAAAGTGATCGTATTTAAAACCGGACCGGACATTTTTATTCCAACGGCCTTTACGCCTAATGGTGACGGCAGAAACGAAATTGCCATGCCGGTACTGGTCGGGATGAAACAACTGAACTATTTCAGGATTTATAATCGCTGGGGACAAATGGTATACAGCACCAGCGAACCAGGCAAAGGATGGGATGGCACCTTTGGCGGCAAGGCACAGCCCAGCGGCACCTACGTGTTTGCTGCGCAGGCAGAAGACTATACCGGCAAATCTGTATTCAGGAAAGGAACAGTGGTGTTGATCCGGTAACTGCAGGGTGCATGCAGTAACAGCAGCTATTCAAACCTGCTCATCAGTTGACCATGAACACCGCATTGGCGAAAAGCAATTCACCATGCTGCCAGAAACGGCGGAACAACGGGTCGTCAGCCATGTATATCACTGACCCCCTCCCCATTGGCTGCACACCGAATACGAGACCGTCTTTCAGCCGGTTTTTAGCGTTATTACCCGCGAAACCGGTTACATAATTCTCTTTCCTGATATAGCCTACATTCCAGCCGTCTTTCAAAAACTCGAACACATCAGTATCCATTTTCAGGGTGTAGTACTGTTTACCATATCCAAATGCCAGCGGATGTGTCTCATCCAGGTCAACTTTATAGATCGCGCCGGGAATGGCATTTACAAGGTCATCCCTCTCACGGTCTGCATAACGGCGCAGGTTCCGGTAATCCGGCTTGTCGTTGTTTTCATCTTTCTTTTCTTCGCGCGCCTTAACGCCCCAGTCATTCTGCGCCATCTGGCTCACCGTGTTCCCCATCGCAACCAGCCTGCCGCCATTGCGGACAAATTCCTTCAGCCTGTCTCCACCGCTCTTATCTGAAAGAAACCGGTAGTTGCCACTGGGTAGTATCACCACATCATACTCGCCGAGGTCTGTGTTTGATATGTCTGTGGCATTGATCAGCGAAACGGGATAATCGAGCGACTGCTCCATGAAATGCCAGACCTCGCCCGCGCTTGTTGATGAGACACCCTGCCCGGTTACCATCGCAACCCTCGGCGCTTTTAATACGCGGATATCCGCGGAGCCAATATCAGGACCGCTCTCCATAAAGCCTGTTTCTATAGCTGTGGCGCCGGCCTCCGCAGGTATCAGTTCACTCACGGTTGGCCATAACGCCTGGTTGGAAGACCTGACCACCAGCAGGCTGCCACTGCCGTACACTGTTCCGGCATAGGTAACCGGTTTTTCTGTCACCCTTACCTTAACGCCTTTCTTCAATAAAGCTGCCAGCGTTTGTGCACTCATCAGTCCGTTATACGGTACAATAAAGCCATACGCCTTTGAGAAATCCGGCCGCATAAAATCGATATCAGTGGCACCTGCCTTCACCGGTGTCTCCGAGGCCCAGGCCTGCAGGCCAAATGCGTAAGGAAGGCTCCAGGCCGTGATATCGTAAGTTGCGGTATCCGATAATTTATTGACCGGCTCCATCAGCACTTTCATAAGAGCGGAGCGCGGCTGAAACGAACTGATGACAATCGAATGCGGCATAGAACTGAAGGTCTCGTTCTTCCCGGTAAAATAATTATACCCCTTGCCATTGACCGTGCCGTATTCGTAGGTATAAACGATCCCGTTTCTCTCCAGTAAATTCCTCAGTGGCTGTAACTGGTGAAATTCTTTCGCGGTAACCACGTAACTTTTAAACCTGTCCAGCTTTCCGGCCCGGCTGTCATCGAAAAACTTCCTGAACTCAGACAAAAGCCTGCCGGCGTTTTTCGAGCTCATTTCAATCGTTGAAAGCCCCGTTGCCGTGTGGTGCCGTACGCGGTCTGTCAAAGTAAGTGTATCCCCGTCGTCTGTCTTAACGGTGAGCCCGCCGGCGCTGTGCCCCGCCTGTTCGTAGGTCATGCCGATGGCGCCGCTGTAAGTAGGATAAGTATCGCCATATGAAGGATAAAAAAGATCGAAATACTGCCGCGTAAAATACAGCCATCCTTCGCGGTCGAATATCGCCGCGTTATTCCTGCCGATTGTTGTCTGGAAAGCACGCTGCCAGGGCGTGATCACTTCGTGGAAGGGCTCGGCCGCGGGAGCGAAGTAATAAGGATCGTTGTAATACTGCTCATGGAAGTCCACGTGTACCTGGGGCATCCACTCGTTGTATTTCGCGATGCGCTGCTGTGTTTCCTGCTGCGTCTGCCAGGCCCAGTCGCGGTTGAGGTCGAAATTATAATGGTTCCCTCTTCCACCCGGCCAGGGCTCTGCGTGTTCCCGCGACTGCGGATCCGGGTTCGGGTTTTTGCCAACCACTGAATTATACCAGTTCACGTACCGGTCTCTTCCGTCGGGGTTGAGGCAGGGATCGATGATCACAACCGTGTTCTTCAGCCATTCTTTTGCCTGCTGGTTGGAAGGATCAAGCAATGCCCATAGCGTTGCCATCGCTGCCTCCGATGAAGAAGGCTCGTTGCCATGCACATTATAACTCAACCAGACGATCGCTTTATCATTCACACCACTGCCCGGCTGAAGCCCGGCTGCCTGCAGATTATTTTGCCTGATCGCTTCCAGGTTCTTCATATTCTCCGCACTGCTGATAAAGGCAAGGATCAGTTCCCTGCCTTCATAGGTTTCACCATACTTTTCCACCTTCACCATCGAAGGGTTTGCCGACGCCACCGCCTTGAAGTAACTGACGATGCGGGCATGGCTGGTAAACTTTGTTCCCAGGTCATAACCGAGGAATGTTGAGGGATCTGGAACCTGTGATTGGGCAAACAGGGCAAGCAGGCAAAAGCAGCAGAAAAATAATCGCTTCATGCCGTGAAAATAAATGATTTCAATTGTTGAAGCGGGAGTGACCGATAGAAAAATTGCTGTGCCTTGTTTACATCAGCGCCCACTGCCGATAATCCTGATACCGGTAGCGTCTACAGAATCAATGACCCGGCCATCCTTCATTCCTGCGCCATAAATAAAAATAACGAAGGGCAGCTTAGGTTTCTTTACACACTTCACCTCCAGCCCGATTCTTTTGGTTCGCAGGGAAATAACAGCAGGATCGCTTTGATACCGGGTGAATTCGCATTTTTCTTCATTAATAAACAATACCACGGCGTATAAACGTACTGCGTCAAACAACTTCTTTTTCCGCCTTGTTATCTCGGTGAGAAACAACTCCCCAAGTTCAACCTGCAGCACATTGCGTTTGAAACCGTAACTGCTCTTAAACTGAATTACCGTTC
>DASVBM010000119.1:0-5733 GCA_036375835.1 Chitinophagaceae bacterium
TCTGCTGAAACATGAATGACTTCCATCAGTATCGCTCAGTTGTTGATAAATAATTTCGATGCACTGCAAAATTGATACAATAATCTTTATCTGATTAAAACTTCTTACTTTTCGTTCTATAAATCAACCTTGTTATGGCAACTTCCATCGGCAACCTCAATCCTAAAACCGGGATAAGCCGGTCGGCGTCTATTCCCACGAATTATGGGGCGCTGAGTACCCTTGTTACGGTGTTTTTTTTCTGGGGATTTATCGCTGCAGGAAACAGCGTATTCATCCCGTTCTGCAAGCATTATTTCGACCTCGACCAGTTTCAAAGCCAGTTGATCGACTTCGCATTTTACCTCGCTTATTATGTTGGCGCCCTCGGCCTCTTCGCTTACGGCGCTTTCGGCGGTAAAGACCTCGTAGCGAAATGGGGCTACAAGAAAAGCATCGTGTACGGCCTGCTGTTCTCCGCGCTCGGCGCGATTGCCATGATCATCGCGGTGAATGCAAACACGTTTGAAGGAATGCTGTTCGGATTATTCATCGTGGCGCTCGGATTCTCGCTTCAGCAAACCGCAGCGCAACCGTTTGCGATCTCACTGGGTGACCCGGCAACGGGCACCAGCAGGGTGAATCTCGGCGGCGGTATCAATTCATTCGGTACCGCTATCGGGCCGATCATCGTTGCGGTGGCATTGTTCGGTACCACGGCCGCCATCACGGATGAAAAGATCCAGTCGCTGAGCCTGGATACCGTTCAGGTACTTTACAGCGGGGTGGCCATCCTTTTTATAGCCGCCGCGGCCCTGTTCTATTTCTCGAAAAAAGTACCCTCCGGTATTTCAACAGAGCGCACCGAGAAGGCAAATAAAGCGCTCTATTCACTGCTCATCATGACCGGCCTGCTGATCATCATGTTTGTACCGGTGTTCAACAGCTACCGGACCGACATGTCGGGTGCTTCCGCTGCCGAACTGCACGATATGGAAACCTACCGCATGAAATGGTTGTTCGGCGCGCTGGCCGTAGTGGTGGTTGCATTACTCCTCGCCAATTACAGTGCCACCCGCAATCCCGATGGTTGGGGCGCTATGCGTTACCCCCAGCTGGTTCTGGGTATGCTGGGCATCTTCGTGTACGTTGGAGTGGAAGTAACCACGGTGAGCAACCTCAGCGAACTGCTGAAACAGCCCGACTTCGGCGGTTACCATTCTTCTGAAGCGGCACCGTTCATCTCCATGTACTGGGGCAGCCTGATGATCGGAAGGTGGACCGGCGCGATCTCTGCGTTCAACCTGAAAAAATCCACCCGCACTACGCTGATGTTATTCGTACCGATCATCGCGTTCGGCATCATCATCGGCATCAACGCCATCTCGAAATACGACGTGAGGCCTTTATACTATTACGGACTTTGTGTGCTGCTGCAGATGGCGGCCTTTTACCTGAGCCAGGATAAACCCGCCCGCACCCTGCTCATCTTTGCTTCACTTGGACTGCTGGCTATGCTGGTGGGGATCTTTTCAAAAGGAACGATCGCCATCTATGCCTTCCTCAGCGGCGGACTCTTCTGCTCGATCATGTGGCCGGCGATATTTGCATTGTCAATAGCAGGACTGGGCAAGTGGACCACCCAGGGTTCTGCTTTCCTCATCATGATGATCCTGGGCGGTGGTATCATCCCGCCTATCCAGGGAAAGATAGCAGACTACCTGCAGACCCAGCGACCCGATGAAGCCGGTTACGGTATTCACAATTCTTACTGGGTAGCGGTACTCTGTTTTGCCTACCTCGCGTTTTTCGGATTTGCCGTTCGCGGTATACTGCGCAGGCAGGGGATAGATTACGATAAGAAACCCGACGAAGACCTGGAACCGCTTCAAACTTCACCGGAGTCTTCGCTCGACGTAACGGTATAACACCTGATGAAAAAACCACGAAAAAGAAAACCACCGCAAGCGGTGGTTTTTTTTCCGCTTTGGCGGAACAGATATTGAAACGGAGTTGACCGGTCAGGCGATACCAACCGGAAGCGTCCATGAATGATCTGTAGACATGAATACCTCCTTTTTCTTTGGTGAGTGCTCAAGTTACTGCACGGATCCGTTCGTTTGCAGGCCGCAGCCTGTTTTAATGATAGCTTAAGTATTGCGGGCCTTGAGATTGACAAACCTTAACAAATACGGGCACTGCTTCTGCGGCTTTACGGAAAACAGCAGGTATGAAACCGTTTACCGTATTATCATCCGTTCTCTGCGCCCTCCTGCTTACCGCCTGCAGCCGTATGCCGCTGCCGCAGGATAATACAACGTTGAACGCCGCAGTCACCGGTAAACAATATGTTTTCCACGCCACCACGGCTAACCCAGCCGGCGGGTCGCCGGTGAGGCTGTCCACCGGTTATGATCTCGTGGTGAGTGGCGATACCGTAACAGCCACGCTTCCGTATTATGGACGGGCCTACAGCGCCGATCCGGATACCGGTCCCATTCGATTCACCACAACGAATACCAGGTATACATCCACTGCCGATGATAACGGATGGGACATCGTCATTGCTCCCGCAGACGTTGAAGGAATACAGGAACTGAGGCTTGCGCTTTCGGGTTCGGGCTATGGTACGCTTTACGTGACCAGCACCAACAGGCAGGCGATATCTTTTTATGGAAACGCCACGGCGAAAGAAGCAGGCCGGTGATTCACCGGCCTGTTGTTTTTATTCAAGAACGACAATCAACGCGTAAATAACGCCGGGTAACCAGAACAGCAAAGTAAGCAGAACCGAGATCCAGAAACGGTTGGTGATCGCACCTTCGTGCAGGTAAACTGCCAGCGGAGGTAAAAGGATGGCAAGAATTACCAGGAGCAGCGTATTATCGCTGACCTGCTTTCCCGCTTTTTTTGCGGCTTTGTATTCCCGCACTTTCTTTTTCACCTCTTTCATCCGCAGCTTCCTTTCTTTCCTTGACAGGCTTTTGAACTCGGCAACGGCGTTTGAAACAGTCGCCGCATCGGGTGTTCCCTCAGCAGTGGTCTTGGGGTTTGTTACGCTAACGGCTAATACGGGCTCACAGCAGAAACTAAATGCCAGCAGCATCGCCAGCACACCGGTGTACATTCTTTTCATCTTTTGAATAATTGATTAGGAGATCTTTTGATACATCAAATATTGTGCAAAAAGATGTATAACGCTCTAATTTCCAGGAAGCATATAAACAAGAACCGCAAATTATCCACACCCTTTCCGCCGAAGCTTTCCGCCATCTGTTCCGTGAAGTGATCACTACCGGTAGCATATTGAAGGACCTTTCCCCCTTCTGACCGGTCGCGCGGGCGTCAGCAGGACTACCACACCTCAAACTCATGTTTCACCTCGTTCCAGAATGTATCCAGTGCAATGATCCCTTGTTTGAAGAAACTGATCAGCGCCGGCCAGTCTTCCCGGTTGAAGACGTGTACGCCCTGCAGTTCGCGGAAGATCCGGCTCACCGGTTTTCCATGTTCATCGGTGGCAGCAGGCTCCCACTCCCAATTTTCGCCCGTGACCTGATGGAGTAAGTGCTTCAGCTGAAGGAATTTTTCGAAATATTCCAGGCGGAAAGCCTCAGCGGGATGAGTGAGTTCAACAGCAATCGTTGCGCCTTTACCGGCTTCCATCCGGAAATGTATATGGCGGGCGCCGGTGCGGTAGTTCACCCAGTTAATGGATTCGCCGGACGCGGAGGAAACCGGTTGCATATACCTGCCGAAACTTGTCCAGAATTCCTGCCTTAGCTGTGAAGCCGCTCGTTTCGAATACATCCGCTGCCCGGTTTTCGGCGGCAAGATAATCATCCGGGCATTAAGCCGTCAAAGCAGAAAGCCGAATACGAGGTAAGCGACCAGGATGATGAGCAGGGCGAGCCAGTTATAATGGGCTGATTTCTCTTTCAGTTGCTCTTCCCCACCGGGGGATGGCTTTTGGGCAGTAGTCTGTTTCATAGTTAGCCGATTTTGGAGTTAGCAGTATGGTGGTGGTTGGCTAAAGATACGGATGAAGGCCACCCCGATGCCTGGGAATTTCACTACCGTAAAAACACGGGGCCACGCTGTATATCAGGCATTTTCTCCCCGGAAGCGGCAGATAAACTCTACCTTCACCGCATGAATACTGCAGACCATTCATTAAAAATTGTACTCTGTGCCGATGATGACCCGGATGACCGGGAAATGCTTGCCGCAGCGATCAATGAAGTTGAACCCTCGTACAAAGTACTCACCGCCCTCAACGGTGAGGACGCACTCGCCAAATTATCCGAACTGAATTCTATCGGTCATAATCCCTGCCTCGTGATACTGGATATGAATATGCCGGTGATGAACGGGAAAGAAACACTCGAGGCGCTGAAGACAAATGCTCACTGGTATTATGTGCCGGTAGCGATATTCACTACCTCGCCCCGCGAAATGTATGCTGACCTCGCACTCAAGTACGATGTGCACATCATTACGAAGCCGGCGCGGTACTCGAATATGAAAGCCGAAGTGACGCAGCTGCTTTCGTTTTGTTCCTGAAAGACTATTCCGAATTGGGATGGTTGCATTGGTTCCAGTAATCCAGCACTTTCTTCACCAGGTCCCTGACACCGGCGAATGAACCGGGTTTCTGAAAGAAGCCCTGTACCGTCATTTCCAGGTAGGCTTCGTTGACCGCTGACTGGCTGACCGCGGTGGAGAGGAAAACAAAAGGGATACTTTTCCGCCTGAGTGCCGGCTCGGTATCGATGCGCCGTTTAAATTCAATTCCATTAAGCACCGGCAGGTTTACGTCGGAGAAAATGACAAATGGTCTGTCGTTGGTGGTCGACAGGTAATCGTAGGCAGAGAGCGCGTCGCCGAATATTTTTACCTGGTTGGGTACATTCAGCAATGCCAGCACTTCAGCCATGATTTCCTGGTCGTCTTTGTCGTCTTCCACGATGATAATAGGACCGTTGGTTGCCATACTGGTCTGCCGCAGTTTGTTTGAATGAAAGAAGGAAGTCTACGGCTATAATGATGCCGGTTATCCCTGCCCGGGATTGCCGTTATGAATGTTCAGTTCGTGTTCGAGGTGATTGATCTCAACGATGAGTGCATCTATCCTGCTCCTGAGATCCGCCAGGTCTTCAGCAGATCCACCGCGCTGCAGCTCCAGGAAAAACAATTTCGTGAGCTGGATATATTGATTTCTGAGTGTTCTGAGGTCTTCCAGTTTGTTCATGGCAGCAGTAAATTTAGCTGCGTTCAGAAGAACTTGTTGCTTAAAATATTTCTTATGCTCCGCATAACGTAGGATTTGCTGTCGCTTTTTTTCCTCACCACGGTGAACGAACCAGGCCGCCGGTCCCCCATCCCCCAGCGCTCACTATCTCCATCATGGTTATCCGCGTTCCAATTCCATCCCGCAGGGAAGGCGCATCACCTCCGTAATCTATCAGCGCAAATCATCACAATCATGACAACCAGCGTTCTAACCCCATCCCGCAAGGATACCGCCAGGTCGATCATCTTCTTCTCCCAGCGCAAATCATATCTATCATGACAACCAGCGTTCTAATCCATCCCGCAGGGATACGCCAGGCCGATCATCTGCTTCTATCTGCGCAAATCATCACAATCATGACAATCAGCGTTCTAACCCCATCCCGCAGGGATACCGCCAGGTCCATATCACAGTCCTTCATCAATCACGCTCCTGCATATTTTCATTATATTTTTCCAGCT
>DASVBM010000354.1:0-14001 GCA_036375835.1 Chitinophagaceae bacterium
AATCCTGCTCTTTATAATACCGCCTTCCGGCTGCGTCGATCTTTCCGTTGATTTTTACCTCGATAGAAATCCCCGACTTAAATGATCCCAGCAAAAACGCTTCACGGGAGGGATCTCCGTGTATACGAGGATTATAATCCAGCCAGACTTCAGGTGGGTCACCGCGGAAGCTGAACAATTCATACCCACTGGGATGATGAAGGTTAAAGCAATGATTCCGGCCTTTCTGATAGCGTCGATTGATTAACTTCCACGGTTGTTGTACCGTAACGTCTGCTTCGTCTTCAATAGTGATCAGCTGGCAATTGCTGAAGATCGTATCGCGGCTGATCGCTTCGGGCAGGTAAAGTTCGCCATCCGCAACATAACCACTGGATGAATGGACCGGCCGCCACTGAAACTGATCCCGTCGATCGGCAAACGATTTCTGCGTTTTATCGTACTCATTGATCATTCTGAAAACCTGGATCACATGAGCCGGCCTGTGGAATATAACTTCCCTGAGTTTCATGGCAGTAAAATTAAGAGGCATCATCGCAGCTGATCATCATAAAATCCCGCACCTCCAGCCACTCACCATTATTTCAGGCATCTACCCACCCATTCAAATCATAACAATCATGAAAATCTGCGTTCACCCATCAGCACAGCTGATTCATCATCAGAGAGCTGTAGGGATGCTATAGCGATACTGCAGGGATACTCTAGCGATACTCCGGCGATGTACCTTCATAGGTCCTTCATGGTTCCCCCATGAACCCTTCATGACCCCCCCAAGGTACAGCCGGTCCCGATCCCTACTCTTCTGCACCGTCACTCTAACAAGGGTACGGGTCCAGCCCTGCACCTTTGCACTCCATTTAGCGGTTTACTGATGTAAGTTTTTTGTCAACACCTGCTTTGCCAGCAGGCGCAGCAGTAGAGCAGTTAAAAAAACTGCTGCCCAGCAAACCAGGAACAGCATGATGCCCGATCTGTTGCCTTCACCTACCACCTTCAGCAGGTAGGGACGGTCGAGTGGCTTCTTCCACTCGTGGTAATAGTGCAGGAAGAACCGGTCACCGGTAATATCGGCAAGCTGCTTCATCTGCGCAGTCAGTAAGCGGTGATATTTCTGATCAGACCGTTTTCCATAAGCATCGTAAATGCTCCAGTTACCGGCGTCATACGTTTTCAGCCTGTTCCGCAGCACTTCGATACCGCGTTGAACAACGTACGCAGCGGAATCGTCTCCGGTAGCCTCCCGGAAATACTGTATGCCCGTGATCGCGAAGATGTGGCCATCGAGGATCCGCGGCGTGTGTTTTCCGGTATCGGCGATTTCTTCATACCACCAGCCGTCAGGGTCCTTATATGTGAATCCGCCGCTGTCAATCGGAACATAAAAACCACGCATCAGCGCACGGGCACCCTGAAGATAACCGGCTTTGCCTGTCAACTGCCAGGCACCGGTAAACACCTGCATCGCCAGACCTGAAGTCATGCCACAGGTGAAAGGCACACCCACCGAATCGTACCAGGGTTGTTGCCAGTTGAAGCGGTAAACTGCGTAATCACCGGTGTAATCCAGTTCATTCAACAACCAGTCTGCCCGTTTCAGGAATCTGCTTTGAACGGCGGTATCCCGCCGGGTTTGCAATTTCTCCAGGTCTGCGACAGCGTAGTTGGCAACGATAGTTGGATTATAGCGTTTGCCCGGGTGTATACCGTTCAAAGGTTCATAGACAACAAAAGGAATTTCATTTTCATCGATGTACTCGCGTGAATAGGATGGAACGGAATCGCTGATACTCCGGTACAGGAAGCTTCGCACATCCTGTTCCCAGTCGTTGCCCTTCCACTGCAGCAACAATGCCGCAGCGAAGCACGAAGCGAATATGAGAATAACGGTAGCGCGCATCTGATTTCCGCGACAAGATAACCTGAACCGTCGTTTAAAAAAACTGACGCAGGTTAGCACAAAAAAATCCCGCCATTACAGCGGGACCTTTCTCATTTATAGGTAGCTAAAAAATTACTTCATATTAAATACAAAAGGCGTAGAGGCATAAAGAAGTTTAAACTCGTTGTCGTTAAACAAAAAGCTCTTGAATACAGCCATCACCTTACTTCCACTGCTTACCGGGAGCTGTGATTTGGGAATTGACAGTTCGAAATCCCTTGCGCCTTTGTTTGCAGTCAGGCGCTTACCCGGCTGCAGCATCGCGAAATCATAGGTTCCCACAATACCGCTGATATTGTATTTATCGTCGGTATCTTCAATTGCATCCCCGTTCTCGTCATAAAAGAACACCATAAAGTACACAGTGCCTTCCTTACCAGCAGTGCTGATTTCGAACGAAGGATAAAGCGAAACCTTCTCTGTCCCGTTCACCACATCCATACTCGTGAATTTATCGATGGTGAAGCGAGGCACTTCATTGATCCTCGACTTTCCGCCTTTTGGATATAACAGGCCCGCAATTTCCTTGTCGCCGGCAGAAATCTGCCAGTTCCAGTCAACCTGGTAACCATTCAGCGTATGCCTTGCCGGGATCGGGTAGTGCATGATCGATTTGTTGTCATACTTCGTTCCATTGGTGTAAGACACCTTATAAGTTTCGAAAATCTGGGCGTCAACTGTTGCCCTGTCCCAGGTACCTTCCAGGTCTTTATACACCGCTTCTTTATTCCACTGAATGCCGGATACCGGGCTGGAGTGTTCATGCAGCAGTCCGATCGAATGACCAAACTCGTGCATCACGGTACCACGAAGGGAAGCCATTTGCTGAAAATGGCCACCGGTAGTGTCCAGGCTCATGGTTTGCTCGTCATCCGGTATCATGGTTGCCTGCTGGCCTACCATAGACCAGTAACCGTCGTGGTCTGTCAGTAACACCCTGATCTGTGCAGGACCGGAACTCACAAAATTGAATTTGATGTTTGCGTACTTCTCCCACTCTTTCGCCGCTGATTTAATGATGTCCTGCAAACGCTGGCTGCCGCTCAGGAATTTAACGTTCAGGGTTTTGCCATTGTCCCACAGATAATAATTATCCGCAAGCCCGCGTGGTTTGGCCGTGTCCATAGTGAAATTCATAACCGGCTCTTTCGTAGTACAGGTGGCGAATTTTTTTGCTTTAATATTTTGCTTCTGTGCTGCGGCTGGAAGCGCGCTGATGATCAACAGCACCGCGAGTAGGTACATCGTTCTCATAAGTGATTGTTATACGGTTTGTAATTGAAATGTGCTATAAATATAGCAACATTACCGGTATAACCGAACCCTGCGGCGAATTACCTGATTGGGTTGAAGCCTGGTTTGCCGCAGCGGGCCTCTACAAACGGAAATGGCAATCCGTTACTTATTACAGTTTACTGCTAATCTGTATCTGGCTTGAATTCAAGCAACCCGGTTACAAGTGCTTTCCATTGCGGTTTGTTCAACCCGAGTATCGCCCCCGTGGCTACTACAGCATTCCTGACCCGGTCGCGGAGTTTTTCCGTTTCGAGATTGGGCTTTTCGTTCCTGCCGTGCACCGCGGCGGTGATTACGCGCCCTTCGCGGATGATCGAAAAAGTACTAGTGGCTTCCGCTGAAAAGAAATGTGCAACGTCGTTCGTGTCGTTTAACGGGTTTTCTACGGGACGCACGCGCATTGCAATCATCTCCCCTGTATCTGAACCTGTCTGTTCGATCGCATCAACAGCAACCCAGTCGCAGCCATTTCCGGCTTTTGAACCCGGGCCCGGTACGTCAATGCAGAAACGGTCGGCTTTCTGGGCAGGGCGATCCAGTCGGTTGCCTTCTTCATCGGTCAGCTGGAAAGAAGCGGTGCCACTGCCCGCGTACTCCTGCCAGCGGTTCACGTCAAGCAGTCGACGCTTAAAGGTCCCGAATGCATTCCGCGCTGTCAGATCATCCGGAAATTCAACAGAGTGAGAGGTTTCAGACCCGCCGCCTTTCTCCTGTTCCGGTACCAGTAACGGTTCAGCCATACAGTTTTTCGGGAATCACTCAAAACTGTATGCCAAAGATGGTTGTAAGCGGCTATGCAGTTAAAGCTTCTTTGTTATACTTATTCCGGTATTCCATCGGCGAGATACCGGTGATCTTTTTAAAAGTGGTGCGGAAAGCTTTCACGTCTGAATAACCCACTTTATACATTACTTCATTAACATTTTCCCGGGATGATTCAAGGCTTTTCTTAGCAGCCTCGATCTTCACGCGCTGTATATACTCTGCAATTGTATTCGATGTGGCTTTCTTAAACCTCCGTTCGAAATTGCGTCGCCCGACCGCCACGAGGCTCGCAAGCTGGTCTACGGTGATGCGTTCGCAGAAATTCGTTTCGATAAACTCCTGCGCCCTCCGTACGGGCTCATCTTCATGCGCTTTTTGTCCCTGGAAAATAATAAAAGGCGACTGGCTGTGCCGGTCAATATCGATCATGAAAGCTTTGGCGATCAGGATAGCCACTTCCCTTCCGGCATACTTCTCAACCAGGTACACCACCAGGTTGGTATAAGAGTACGCCCCGCCACTGGTGTAAATGCCCTTGTCCTCGGTAAGTATTTTATCATCCACCAGCTCTGCTTCCGGAAACATATTCCGGAATTCATTCGCGAAGCGCCAATGCGTTGCACAACGCCTTCCGTTCAATAACCCGGTCGATGCAAGGAAGAATGCCCCGATACAGAAACTGGCTATCTCCGCGCCCTGGCTGAACTGTTGGATGATCCAGGGAACGAATGGCTGGTTCAGCCCGATTGCCGTTCCCGGCTCACCAAACATGGCAGGAATAACGATCAGGTCTGTCTTTTTCACCTCAGAAATGAGGCGGTCCGGCTTGATGGTAAACAGCCCGTCCCGCTGGCTCAGTTCGGGATTTACTCCTACGAGCTCAACTTTAAACACTGGTGGTTTACCCACAGACTGGCATACATTGTTGGCCTCGTTGAATATCTGGTGTGTGCCTTCAATATTGGTGACGCTGCAATGTCCGGCCGGCACCAGGATCGATATGTGCTTCATAGTTCAAATATAAAAATCCCCGCGGTCGCAGGCAACACCTTAAAATGGCGCGATCACACCCCGCCGCTTAAATAACAGGTGCGGAAATTTGTACCGTTAAACAGCACAACAATGCCAGTGGAAGTTTTCCAAACGAATATCAACGACCTGGGGCAGGCAGAAGAACTGAGGAAACTGCTGCTGCAGCATTTCCCGGGCAGCCGCATCAATTTTGACCTGCAGGACTGCGACCGGATCCTTCGGGTGGAAGCATCGGCCGTTTATCCCGACAAAATAATCGCGGTGCTGCGGTCGCAACAGGCGCATTGCAGGGTACTGGAATAAAATCAATTACATCACACTAAATTCGATAAACATGGCAACAAACATCTTTGTTAATCTTCCGGTGAAAGACCTGGACCGATCGATGAATTTTTTCGGTCAGCTCGGATACAGTTTCAACAAACAGTTTACCGATGAAACTGCGGCCTGCATGGTTATTTCAGATACCATCTATGCGATGCTGCTTACTGAAAAAAAGTTCAGGGACTTTATACCCGGGGGCAAACAGCTGGCAGATGCAGGCAAGAGTACTGAAGTGATTATCGCGCTGTCCTGTGAAAGCAGGGAACAGGTGGAGGATCTCTACCGGAAAGCCGTAGCAGCCGGTGGAACCGGGGCGCGGCCTCCGGAAGATCACGGCTTCATGTATCTGCGCAGCTTCAATGATCCCGACGGGCATATCTGGGAAGTACTTTGGATGGATCCTGCGGCAATACAGCAACAATAAGTTCTTTACATGCAGCGAACATCAGATAGTTACCATCCTCCTGAACCCGGGAGCAATTCCCGGCACGAAGGAACCTCGGTATTTACACGAACAATGCATCGTTCAAGGGAATTCGTTTTTAAACGCTGCACAGAAGCTGAGCACGTGGCCTGCTGGTGGGGACCCTACCATTTCACCAACCCGCTCTGTCTCTGGGAGGCGCGGCCAGGCGGACATATTCTGATATACATGAGGGCTCCCGACGGAATGGAGTTCCGGGTAACGGGAAGCTTTCACGAAGTTCAGGAGCCGGAACGGCTTGTATTTACAACCCGTTGCTTTGAAAGCAGTAAAGGCATCTGGGAACTGGAGGTACTGGTAACACTGATCCTGACCACGGTAAACGAAAAAACAAATCTGACACTTGAAGCCACCCTTATGAAGGCATCGGCGGAGTTCACCGCCGGTTTCAATACAGTGTATGAAGGGTGGAATCAAAGCCTGAACAAACTGGCAGCACTTATTCACAACAATCAGCAAACAATATGAAGAACACGATCGTCTCGACTAAATCTTACAACGAAAGCCTGGTAGCGCTTTTATTACGCCTGGTTCTGGGTGGGCTGATGGCTTACCATGGCTATCTTAAGCTGGAAATGTATGATACCATGATGAAAATATTCGGTGACCCAATCGGCATCGGCCAGTCGCTGTCTGTACACCTGGTGATCTTCGCCGAGTTTTTCTGTGGCATACTGCTCGTAATCGGGTTGTTCACGCGGTTAGCCGTAATACCCATCTTTATTACGATGCTGGTGGCTTTTACCGTTGCCCATGCAAAAGATCCCTTCCAGGTTAAAATGATTCCATTCATTTACCTGCTCTTATGTTTCCCGGTATTTATCGCGGGCAGCGGGAGGTATTCTGCAGATGCAATCTTATTCCGGAAAAGAAACCCGGCGGATCAGTTATCGTTTCCTTAGCGTGCGGAGCGTGATGGAATAGCGGGTTTCTTTTCCCGCAGCGGTCGCATGCTGCCATTCGCTGCGTGCGGGGCCCTGCATCAGGTATAACGATCTTCGCGCCACCGGGAAAGAGATCACAGAACCCCTGCCCTGTTTCGATTTCTCCTGCGGCCTCAGCTTGAAAATACAATCGGAAGCCAGCGATATCCCGGCAATCAGATCAAAAGGTGGTGCGTCGCGGTGCCAGTTGATCACTGCGCCGGGAGGGTATTCCGTTACCAGTAATTCCGCAAATTCGCTGCTGTCGATCCCCGTCTTCGCCGCCACAGCTCTAAGGAGTGGATCGAATTCCGGCGGGATGCGTTTTCCCGGGCTGAGCCTCCGGTTTGTAAAACTGTAATCCAACCCGAACCGGCCACTTTTCGCTTTGCAGTATACCCCTGGAAAATGAACGGATGCAGCTCCAGGCCTGCAATTGCGGCGAGTAAGCGCTCTTCTTCAGCAGGGGAGATAAACCCGGGAAAATACCCGAATCCTTCCGGTAATACCGGGTCCGGAGGGAACAAACTGGCCATACCTGAACCCATAAGATACGTGCCGGACTCCGGCAGTTGTTCCCAGTATATTCACATCTATGAATAACTTGTTTGGCAATTTTAACCCAGTTATGGAGAGGTTGTGTATCTTAATGCCCTGTAAGGCTCCTACAGAGGAGAAAACAGGAAGTTTATTTATTAACTCTTTAAATTTTAAACGTTATGGCAACAGCGAAGAAAGCTGCAAAAAAAGCCGCAAAAAAAGCAGCTCCTAAGAAAGCAGCGAAGAAAGCTGCTCCTAAGAAAGCCGCGAAGAAAGCCGCACCAAAAAAAGCAGCTAAGAAAGCTGCTCCAAAAAAGAAATCAGCAAGAAAACCAAACGCCGCCTTTATGGCACCGCTGACACCAAGTGCAACACTGGCTGAAGTGATCGGTAACAAGCCTGCTCCCCGCACAGAAGTGGTAAAAAAGATCTGGGATTATATCAAGAAGAATAATCTCCAGGATAAGAAGAACAGGAGAATGATCAATGCTGACGGAAAACTCCGCCCGCTGTTTGGTAAAGACCAGATTTCAATGTTTGATCTCGCCAAGATCGTTAACAAGCACGTGAAATAATATCACTGCCAGATACTGAAAACCCCGGCTGATCACCGGGGTTTTTTATTACAATAATTTGAACGGCGGCTTTCCCAACGGTGCTGGCCTTGCCGCTTGCACGGCAATAAAAAACCCCGGATTACCGGGGTTTGAATTCGTTTTTGCTTTGTTATTGCTCCGCTTTCTTTCGTTCGTATTGGCAGCAACCCGGAAGTTTGCCGTATACTTTATCATCTGCTTTGTACTTCTCGGTATCATGTCCAACAGCAGCAACCTTCTTCTGAATCTCATCATTGGTAATCCTGGCTGCGTCATAAGTGACTACCAGCATCTGGGTTTCCGAATCCCAGGTAACTTTCTCGACGCCTTCAGTTTTCAGGGCTTTTACAATGCGGCTTTCGCACATTCCGCAATTGCCGTAAACGCGGATCGAATCGGTCTTAACATCCTGTGCCATGGTGTTCAGGCTAAAGCCAACAGCGAAAGCCAGCAGGAGGAATCTGAATAATTTCATTGAATTGGGTTTTAACGTGACGCAAAATATCACTTCTCCGGCAGATCTGCGCCGGTATCTGTCATAAAACGGTAACGCCTGGTGGTTTTAGCGTTTTGGTAAGACAAAAAGCGAAGGCCGGGTGAAAACCCGGCCATTGCAAATCCAATATCCTATGAAAAACCTGGCGCAAATCTGCAACCCCAACTGCGGCTCCGCAATGATTTCCGTTTGCCTGCCGGTGATTGCCGTCATAAACGGCCGAACGGTGAAAAATACCGCACCAGGGCTATCCGGCCAAATGCTGCCAGCTGGCCATCGTCAACAAATTCAACATCGCCACCGGAACGCAGCACGTTCTCAATCACGTCGTCTACGGCATCTTTGATGTGTAAGCCCCTTCCTTCTTCGTGCGGAACAATCGCTTCCTCATCCACTTTATCGGCTTCATACCGGAAATTCTTTTCCACCACCAGCAAGCGGCTACTGGCTTTGCGCGCGGCCTGCCAAACGTTATTGATCCCATACACCAGCCTGGATGCGCCTCCGGCTTTTTCAATTTCTTTCAGTACCGCCTGTTGTTTCAGGTCCTGCCAGTTACTGATTACCGGCTTCACCGCGGTCAGCAGTGCGCGTTCGCTGGCATCGATAAAATTACCCGGGATATATGACAACACATGGTTCGCGTGTTTCGACATCGCGCGGAAGTGCCCCAGCACGCGGTCTGCGCCTGCAACCAGTAAAGGATACGGGTAGGTTTCGAGGATCAGCCCGAGGCTGTTGTCTACCTGCCGCAGGAATTTATGCAGGAGGTTCTCGCGGCGCGATGAAGGATCGGAAAAGTTGGACACGCGCTCCGGTGCGTCATTGACGATCTCTGAAATATCAACCGGGAGGTCACAAACGACCCTGGAAACCCGGTCGTTTTCCACCAGGTGCAACCTTGTAGTCTGTGCACTCAACAGCAGGACAAGACATTTCCTTTCCTGCTTCTTATTGTACACCACATCCCTGATCTGGAATGTCTCGTCTATTACGATCCGCTCCTCTACCGGTACCGAGAGGTACAGAACTTTCTCTGCCACCGGCGAGACAAAGATGCAGATGCTTCGCTTGTATGTAGTAAAATCGAGACTGGCGGAAAGTTGCTTCAGTTTCTCCAGCACCGGCGATACCCGCTCAGGCGGATATTCGGCGGATAGTTTTTGCTTAACCGTCATGTAAAGCTGCCGCAGCCGCTGTTGCAGTTCCTGTTTAGCATTCATCTTCGGTTCGAATGGAAGCAACACCGATACCGAAGGAAGGTAATGCGGCGCCTCGATCAGTTCCTGCAACTCTTCCTGGAATATGTTTCTCATAGTAACCGGTTTAATTTATGCAAGCCATTTATTTTTTAATTCGAGTGACAAAAGCACGGTAGCAATTCCTGCTACCAGGTAGATAGACTGGAACCAGAGTACCGAATGGATCATTATAAACTGAACGGCTACCCATCCGCAGGTTGCCACGCCAGCCACCGTTGTCCAGTTGTAAACCGAGGTTCTGCGCCTGTCCATGAAGTGGTAGAGTGCCATGAAGTTCAGGCCGCCGATAAACCCTGTCAGGATGATCCCCGGGATCAGCAGGTCTGGAAAAGGGCTGTTCTCGATCATGGATCGGGGAATACCTAACAACAGACCGTCTGGATAGCTGATCATCAGCAACCCGGTGACCACTGCGGAAATGGCTACAAAACCAATCAATATCAGTAGCAGCGTTCTCATATTGCAGACTTAGAATTGCAATCTATCCACAGCAACCGATGGCACCTATGACAGCCGGCACCAGCACAATGATGACAGTCAAATGCACTTAAGCTTTCTTTCTCCTGTAACAGCACATTAATTCGCCCGAGGCAAGTACATGACTGCGAATGGCCTTTTCCAGTTCAGCTTTCCCTGTATTTCCTTTTGAAAGGTGCAAGGCTGTATCCAGCGCAAATACGCGGATATAGTACCGGTGCACGCCCTGAGGGGGACAGGGACCGATATAACCGTGTTTCCTGAAATCGTTGATGCCGGTTGTACCACCGATATGATTCTCTTCAAGCTGCGCAACCGGTGGAATATTCCAGGCTACCCAGTGTACCCAGGGCCTTACCGGCGCGTCGGGGTCTTCCATGATTACCGCCAGCGTTTTTGTGCCCCTGGGAATATTACCGATCTCCAGCGGCGGCGAAATATTCTCGCCATCGCAGGTATATTTCGTTGGTATGTTTCCGCCAGGCGCACACGCTGTTGTGCTGATCACTAATTCGTGTTCCAGGGTTGGAACACTGCTCCCGAATTCCTGCTCTAAACTGATCATAACATTCAATTAAGCTACACGGCAGACGTTAGAATACATATTCCTCTTCAGGTACCACAACCAGGTTGTTCTCAACCACTGTAATACCGGGTGCGGCCCAGGCTGCTTCCTCGGCATCATCGCGCTCGGCAAATGAACGCACTGTTCCTTTCAGCACTGCTTTATTTCCTTTTACCTCCACTTCCACGTGTTCGGCGTCAACGGTTGCGCTGCGGTGGAATGCTGCCGTGATCTTTTGCTGGATATCCTTAGGAGTAGCCTTTGGCTTCAGCATGATGGTATTCAAAACGGTCTTCACGCCGGCAAGATTAACCACCGCGTTCTTTGCGCTCTGGCGCTGGTATTCCCATTCCACTTCGCCTTCGAGTGTCACAATACCGTCTTCCACTTTTACCCGGATATTTTTTTCATCTACGCTGCTGTTCCATTTCAAGGCATCGAGCACCCGTGCGGCAACATCTGCATCCGATTTATCAGTGCCGGTGGCAGTTGCAACGATCATATCTTCCGCCACAGCCCGAACGCCCGCCACTTTACGCGCAGACTGCTCGGCCTGGATCTTTTTAGAATACAGGTCTACAGTGCCGGAAAGCGTTACAATACCATTTTTCACTGCAACCCCTATCTCGGACGATTCCAGAAAAGGATTCCACTTAAGCTGATTCATCACGTCCTGTTGGATCTCGTAATCTGTTTTCATAAAAATGATTTTGAGTAAACCAGATGTTCAATCATTGACAAAACAACTCAGACGGCTGTTGCCGGGCAATGAGAACCATCAAAGCGGCTCTGACACTCATCAGCTGAAAAAACGCGTTAGCGTGCTTCTGCAGTAGTTACCTGGAAACGGGAAATCAGATTCAGTTTGCGATGTTTGCAAGCCGTTTTGGATTGATCAGGGTGATCGTGCCGTTTTTAGCGATCTCGATCATCTTTTCGTATTTGAAATCACTGAGCGTACGGATCAGCGACTCGGTGGCAGTACCGGCGATATTGGCCAGGTCTTCCCGGTTGAGGTTGATGCTGAAAGGTTCATTGTCCCTGGCAGGATATTTTGATTTCAGCGCCAGCAGCGCTTCAGCAACTTTCTTCCGCAGCGAATTATAGGCTATCCCCACCAGCTTTTTTTCTTTTTCAACAATATTACGGGCCAGCATGCTGATGAAACGATTCGCGATCCGCGGATCGGTATGCACCAGTTCGGCGAACTCCGCCCTTGGAATCACGGCGAGTTCAGTAGCATCCATCGTTTCAGCCGACTCGCGGTATACTGTATCTTCCAGCAAGGCGATATGCCCGAGAAAATCGCCCTCACCACACAATTCCACCACCAGTTCCTTTCCCTCTTCGCTCGACTTCGTGAGCTTCACCTTGCCTTTCAGAATATAATACAGCTTTGAGGGTCGCTGACCTTCCAGGTATATCTTCTGTTTACGGTTATAGCGATCGATATTCCTTCCCTCGATGAAATTCCTGAGCACTTCCGCCTCGGATGCGTCTTCCGGGAAAGCCGCGCTTCCCGTATTCGTTTTATACTCGTGACGGATCTCTTCGGCTTTTTTCAGGCGGCATTCAATAGCATGAAGGATCTCAGTTTCCGTGAAAGGCTTTGCAATGAAATCATCGGCACCAAGTTCCATTGCTTTGCGCGCAGCCAGCCTGTCTGTCTTATCACTGACGAAAATAAACGGGGTAGTTACGAAATGGGGATTACGCTGCAACAAGTGCAAAACACCGTAGCCATCCAGCACGGGCATCTGCACATCCGAAATGATAAGGTCCGGGTGCTCCCGGAAAGCCATTTCTACTCCTTTCTTGCCGTTATCGGCAGTCATTACTTCGTATTCGGCCATCTGCAGGATTTCAGTGGTGAGCTGCAGCATCTCCGGATCATCTTCAATGAGCAGTATCTTTTTCATACCTGGCTTTGAACGTAGCGGCGGGCCGGCCTTTAACACCAACAAATTACTATAGAGAAGTAGCCCAACAGATGATGTTTGTCATGAAATTGTCATTCCGTAAAAATTTAAGCCGGAGCGACTAGTGTAAAAACCGGTCAGGCAGTGGTGGCAGACAGATGCCGGAGTATCTCTTCGGCCCCGGCGAAGCCCACTTTTCGCCACAATTCATGGCCGTTTTTAAAGATCACGATCGTGGGTATTGAAATGATGTTGTAGCTGTCAGAATAATGCGGGTGCCGGCTGATATCCACGTTGACCGCCATCACATTACCGGCGGCAATTTCCTTGATCTCCTCGATTACCGGCTTCATGATCCGGCAGCTTTCGTTCCAGTCAGCAAAAAAATGCACGACTACCGGCTTGTCCCCCTGTATTAAGGCATCGAAATGTTCCATACTTTACAATTGAGGGTTTAAGAACTCATTGAAGCTGAGCCTGGTTGCTTCAGTGCCTATTATGATCTTGAGCGTCCTGATCCTGTCCTGCTGAATGATCCTGATAAAATACGTTCCCGTCGCCAGACAGTTGAAATGGAGGGTGACGGTGTTCGCACCCGGCTTCAGTTCTGCAGTTTTCTGGCGGTGTACTTTACCGTCTGCGTCCACCAGCTGAAACGTAGTACGCACAGTACCCTGTTCCCGGATCGATATGATCAGCTTGTTCCGCCCGGGAACGGCATACACCTTCACGGAATCCGTCGAATCGCGCTGAAGGGCCACCGAAACAAAGGGAACACAGCCCAAAAAAACCGTAAACATCAGTCCCGCACATATCACTCTCCACCTGCCCATAAAAACTGGTTTAAATCTGGTTCAATGCTGCCAGCAATCCCGATTTCACTTCCGTAGCAAAACTCCGCAGATTTGTATTATCGCTTCCCTGCACCATTTCTTCCGGGTTTATGGCGGATACCTCCACCGACCCGTCTGAGTGTTCCTGAACCACTACGTTACATGGCAGATACACGCCAATCTTGTCATCTTCCTGTATGGCGCCAAAGGCATAGCCGGGATTACATGCGCCCAGGATCACATAATTCCGGAAATCCTTATTGAGCTTTTCACGGAAAGTCGATTTCAGGTCGATTGTCGTTATAATACCAAAGCCCTGTTGTTTCAGCGCTGCTGTCACCTTTTCCAATGCATCACTGAAAGGGACATGGAGCCGTTTGCTGAGGTGAAAATCCTTTATCATAGTGGTGTAATTAGATGTTCCCGGTTCTTCAATTCCCCGCGCGATCGCTGCAGGCAAAGAATCACCTCGCCGTCAGTCACCTGTGAGAAATCTTCATAGAATGCGCCTACGCCATAAAACTCGATCGGGATCAGCAAAACGATC
>DASVBM010000315.1:0-9094 GCA_036375835.1 Chitinophagaceae bacterium
TTGAATTTTTATGTCTGACCAACTAATAAAAGTAACCATAGACAATATCCAGGTGGAAGTACCCATGGGTACCACCATCCTGAACGCTGCGCGCAGTATTGGCGGCGACGTGGCGCCGCCGGCCATGTGTTATTACAGCAAGCTGGAAGGAAGCGGTGGCAAATGCCGCACCTGCCTGGTTGAAGTGAGCAAGGGATCAGAAAAAGACCCGCGCCCCATGCCCAAGCTGGTAGCCTCCTGCCGCACCACCGTGATGGAAGGCATGGAAGTGAAGAACATCACTTCCGAGAAAGTGATCGATGCCCGCAACGGGGTAGTGGAAATGCTGCTCATCAACCACCCGCTGGACTGCCCGGTCTGCGACCAGGCCGGTGAATGCGACCTGCAGGACCTCAGTTATGGACACGGCGCGGCCAACAGCAGGTACGAGTTTCCCAAGCGCACATTCGAGCGCCATGACCTCGGTCCCTATATACAGCTGCATATGACGCGCTGCATACTCTGCTACCGCTGTGTGTACGTAGCCGACCAGGTGACCGGTCAAAGGCAACACGGCATACTCGACCGCGGAGACCACGCCGAGATCGCCACTTATATCGAAAAGAGCCTCGAAAACGACTTTATAGGTAACGTAATAGACGTTTGCCCGGTAGGCGCACTCACCGACCGCACCTTCCGTTTCAAGAACCGGGTGTGGTTCCTCAAGCCGATGGATGCGCACCGCGATTGCCCTAAATGCTCGGGGCGCGTGACCTTATGGAACCGCGGTGATGAAGTATACCGGGTTACCGCCAGGAAGAACGAATGGGCGGAGGTAGAAAACGATGAGAACGGAAAGCCAGGCTGGATCTGCAATGAATGCCGTTTCGAAAAGAAGAAGACCAGCGACTGGGTGATCGAAGGCCCGAGAGAGATCAGCCGGAAGTCGGTGATCTCGCAGAACCACTACGTGAAAACAGAGGAGCCACAGAACGTATTGCCGGAAGTGATACACCGGCAGCCGAAGCTGATGATGGACATCCATGACGTGAGCGATGTGAACAAGCCCGAGATCCACCTGAGCGAGATCAACGGGCCCTCCACCAGCCAAACTTTTGAAGACAATTCAAACATTAACCCGCAATGAGTATAGACTGGATACTGGTACTGGAAAAATTCCTGCTGATCGCCGTAGTGGTCACCGCGTCGCTGGTGATCGCGATGTACGAGACCTGGGGCGAAAGAAAGATTGCCGCTATCCTGCAGGACCGCCGTGGTCCGAACAGGGCCGGCCCGATGGGTTTATTTCAGCCACTGGCCGATGGACTGAAGCTGTTCATGAAAGAAGAGATCATCCCCAACAGTTCGAATAAATTCCTGTTCATCCTGGGCCCCTGCCTTGCGATGATGGCCGCCATGATGACCAGTGCGGTGATCCCTTTCGGCGGAACGATAGAAGTATTCGGAAGAACCGTAGCCCTGCAGATAGCCGACGTGAATATCGGCGTCCTTTACATTTTTGCCGTGGTGAGTCTCGGCGTTTATGGTATCATGATCGGCGGATGGGCCTCGAACAATAAGTTCTCACTGATGGCGGCGCTGCGCGCGGCTTCACAGGCTATCAGCTATGAACTGGCAATGGGTCTTTCACTGATCGCGTTGCTGTTCATGAGTGGCAGCCTCAGCATGCGCGAGATCGTGACGCAGCAGATGGCAGGAGGCTGGGGCGGACTGCTGGGCTGGAACGTTATCTACCAGCCACTGGGATTCCTGATCTTCCTGGTAGCCGCTTTTGCGGAGTGTAACCGTACGCCTTTCGATCTGCCGGAAGCTGAGAACGAACTCAACTTCGGCTATCACCAGGAGTATTCATCCATGAAACTGGGATTTTATCTTTTTGCAGAATACATCAATATGTTCATCAGCAGCGTCGTGATGGCAACCTTGTTCTTTGGTGGCTATGACATGCCTTTCTTTGACGAAGCGGCGCACGCAGACTGGGGCAACTGGCTGGCGCTGATAGGTATCGTTGCGCTGATGGCAAAGGTGGTGTTCTTTATCTTCCTGTTCATGTGGGTAAGGTGGACGATCCCAAGGTTTCGTTACGACCAGCTCATGAACCTGGGATGGAAAAAGATGGTGCCCCTGGCGCTGGCAAACATGCTGATCACCGGCGCGGTGGTACTCTGGCTGAACAGCTGATAAATGCAGCGGTGCGGGCCGGAACGGAATAGAAAAATATTTTTGTGAATCATAAATCCCGCAACGGCGGGATGGGAGAAAAGATAATGCAGTCATTAACGAACAGGGCGAAACAGGTAGACCGTAAACCAATGAGTTTTGTGGAGCGGTTGTACCTGTGGAATATCCTGAAGGGGATGTTCATTACGTTCAGTCATATTTTCAAGAAGCGGCCTACCATTAACTATCCGGAGAAGGAACGTCCTTTCTCACCGGTATTCCGCGGCCTGCACGTGCTGAACCGCGACGAGGAGGGAAGGGAGCGCTGTACCGCCTGCGGGCTTTGCGCACTGGCCTGTCCTGCCGAAGCCATCACCATGGAAGCGGCGGAACGCAAGAACGGGGAGGAGCACCTCTACCGCGAGGAAAAATATGCCGCGAAGTATGAGATCAACATGCTGCGTTGTATTTTCTGCGGTCTTTGCGAAGAAGCCTGTCCCAAAGACGCGATCTATCTTTCCGAGACACCGGCACCGGCTAATTTCACGAGGGAAAGTTTTATTTATAAAAAAGAAGACCTGCTGATACCGAACCCGAAGACAGAGACCGACGATTTTAAAAAAGCGAAGGGACTGGCCTGATTCGGATCAGCGAAGTCCGGAAGCGGAGCACTGATATTTGAAAACCGGCAATGCCGAAGCAATTTGAACAACTGCAATGAGTATAACTGAAATAGTATTCTGGTTCCTGAGTGCCATGGCGCTGGTCAGTGCCATCATGGTCCTGCTCAGTAAAAATCCCGTTCATAGCGTGCTGTGGCTGATCGCGGTGTTCTTTGCCATCAGCGGCCACTATATCCTGATGAACGCGCAATTCCTCGCGATCGTTAACCTGATTGTGTATGCCGGCGCCATCATGGTGCTGTTCCTCTTCGTGATCATGCTGATGAGCCAGAACACGGATACGGAGCCGCGCAGCAAGAGTATGTGGATCAAGCTCGCGGGCGTGATCTCCGGCCTCAGCCTGCTGATCGTGGTGGTGGCTGCCATCCGCCAATCGGCCAACCTGGTGATCCGGGGAGAAGGTGATGCCATCATACCCAAAGACGTATTGATGAAAGGCGGCGACATCGGGCTGATCGAAAACCTCGGTAAAGTATTGTTCACAGATTATGTGGTACCCTTCGAGATCAGCAGCGTGCTGTTCCTCAGCGCAATGGTGGGTGCCGTAGTGATCGGAAAGAAAAACTAACCAAAACGACATGGCAATTCATTACTATATCTTCCTTGCTGCCGCGCTGTTCAGCATCGGCGTGATCGGTGTGCTCACCCGCCGGAATGCGATCATCGTATTCATGTGCGTTGAACTGATGCTGAATGCGGTGAATCTTCTGCTGGTGGCGTTCTCCAAGCTGCATTACGGCGCCGCGGTGAACGGCGGGCAGGCGGTTACCACAGCCGGCATTGAAGGACAGATGTTCGTATTCTTTATCATGGTGGTCGCCGCTGCGGAAGTGAGTGTGGGGCTTGCCATCATCGTAATGATGTACCGCAACGTGCATTCGGTGGATATTAATTTTTTAAACAGGCTTAAAAATTAAAAACGCGGCATACCACGTTTTTGAAACAGATATGAATAACCTGATCTTATTAGTTCCCCTGCTTCCGTTCATCGGGTTCCTGGTAAACGGCCTTTTCAGGAAGTCGCTGAGCAAATCCGCCACCGGGCTGATCGGCAGCGGTGTGATACTGGCGTCTTTTATCATCAGTATCTACCTGTTCCTGCAGGTTCGTGCAGAAGGACGTTTTATCGTTAATTACTTCAGCTTTATTGACGTGGCGAAGCTGCAGGTACCATTCGCCTTCCAGGTGGACCAGCTTTCCTCGCTTTTCCTGCTCATCATCACCGGTGTGGGATTCCTGATCCACGTGTATTCCACCGCTTATATGCACGAGGAGAAGCCCGACCATTTTGCGCGCTACTTCTCTTACCTGAACCTGTTCGTGTTTTCGATGCTGCTGCTGGTGATGGGCGCCAACTTCGTGATCATGTTCATCGGATGGGAGGGCGTTGGACTCTGCTCTTACCTGCTGATCGGTTACTGGTTCAAGAACGACAATTATAACTACGCTGCGAAGAAAGCCTTCATCATGAACCGCATTGGCGACCTGGCCTTCCTGATCGCCATCTTCTGGATCATTTCAAAACTTCATACCGCTGATTACGTAACCGTATTCAGCGCGATAAAAGAATTCAGCAAGCCGGAACTTACCGCCATCACACTTCTTTTGTTTGTGGGTGCAACGGGTAAGAGCGCGCAGATTCCGCTTTACACCTGGCTGCCGGATGCGATGGCGGGCCCTACGCCCGTATCGGCGCTGATCCATGCCGCTACGATGGTTACGGCGGGTATCTACATGATCGCGCGCAGCAACATCCTTTATACCATTGCGCCTTACACCTCAACAGTAGTAGCGATCGTGGGACTCGCAACGGCGATCTTCGCGGCCACCATCGCCTTGAAACAAAACGATATTAAGAAAGTGCTGGCCTACTCAACGGTGAGCCAGCTCGGATATATGTTCCTCGGACTTGGCGTGGGTGCTTATACCGGCGCGGTATTCCACGTGATGACGCACGCGTTTTTCAAAGCACTGTTATTCCTTGGCGCCGGTTCGGTGATCCATGCCATGCACCACGAGCAGGACATCCGTAACATGGGTGGTTTAAGAAAGTATATGCCGGTAACGCATATAACCTTCTTACTCGGCTGCCTGGCCATCGCGGGTGTACCGCCTTTCTCCGGCTTCTTCTCGAAGGATGAGATCCTGGTAGGCGCTTACAATGTGAACCCGCTCTTCTATTATATCGGGGTGGCGGGCGCGTTAATGACCGCGTTTTATATGTTCCGCCTCTACGCGCTCACTTTCCTTGGAAAGTTCCGCGGTACGGCCGAACAACAGCATCACCTGCATGAAAGTCCGGCGGCGATCACTATCCCCCTGATCGTACTGGCGGTACTCTCGGTGTTTGGCGGTTTCCTCGGTATCCCGGCCATATTCGCCGAAGGCGCGCACGCGCTGGATAACTTCCTCGACCCGGTTTTTGCCGCCAGTCGTGAATACACCACCGCGCATGAACTGGAACATTCTACCGAATGGATCATGATGGGTGTGGTTACACTCGCCATCGTTATCGTCATCGCTTTTACCTGGAGGTCGTACAGCCGCAGGGAAAAGTTCGAGGCGTCGCGGGGCTTCGGGAAACTGCTGGAGAACAAATGGTACGTGGATGAACTCTATGATAATATCGTGGTGAAACCACTGCACGCGCTGGGTGGCTTCCTGAAGAATGTGTTTGAGCGCTCGGTGGTAGACGGGGCGGTAAACGGTGTGGGCCGTTTGGTGCAGTATGGTTCAAGGCAGGTGCGACTGATCCAGAATGGCCAGGTGGGAAGTTATATCCTGGTGATGGTACTGTCGTTGATCGTCATCGTGCTGATCCTGCGTGAGCAGACAGTAATTGTTTCAGCTTTAAGAAGAATATTCTGATATGATACCGGTACTATTGATTGCAATTCCTTTACTGAGCGGGCTGGCGAGCTTTTTTATCAAAGATCCCCGCACCGCGAAGTCATGGGCTTTACTGGCTTCCATCGTAACGGTGGCGGTGTCCCTGGCCGGTATCACGCTGTACAGCCAGCCGGCGAACCTCAACTATGATACTGCCTGGCTGCCTTCACTGGGAAGCCGTTTTACCGTAGGTCTCGACGGCATGGGGCAGATGCTCTGCCTGCTGAACGCGATCGCGATGCCGGTGATCTTCGCGGCTACTTATAAGAATCATTACCAGAACCCCGGCGCGTTTTACGGGCTCATGCTGCTCACACAGGCGGGTATGATGGGCGTGTTCGCGTCTTTTGACGTGCTGCTGTTCTATTTCTTCTGGGAACTCGCACTGATACCTGCATACTTCCTTTGTTCGCAGTGGGGTGGGGAGAAACGGATAGCGGTTACTTTTAAATTCTTTGTTTACACCTTCGTTGGATCGTTACTGATGCTCGTAGGCATACTCTACCTGTATTACAGAACGCCGGACCTTTCATTTTCCATGCAGTCGTTTTACAGCCTGAAACTCGGGCGTGGCGAAGGCGGGCTGATGTTCTGGCTTTTCTTCATCGCTTTTGCGATCAAGATGCCGGTGTTCCCTTTCCATACCTGGCAGCCGGATACCTACGAGCAGTCACCCACCGCCGTTACAATGGTGCTGAGTGGTGTGATGGTGAAGATGGGGATCTTCGCGGTGCTGCGCTGGCTGGTGCCGGTGTTTCCCGCGGCTACTGCGCAGTTCAGCCAGCTGATCATCATCCTGTCTGTGATCGGAATGTTGTACGCCTCGCTGATCGCGATCCGGCAGGATGACCTGAAACGGCTGATCGCTTACTCATCCATCGCGCACATCGGACTGATGTCCGCGGCCATCTTTGCGCGCAACGAAACAGGTCTGCAGGGTGTGATGATCCAGATGTTCAACCATGGCGTCAACGTTATCGGCCTGTGGATCGTTGCCGACGCCATTGAATCCCGGCTGGGAACGCGGAAGTTCTCACAACTGGGCGGACTGGCACAGAAAGCGCCCGCACTGGCAATCCTGCTGGTGGTGATGGCGCTGGCGAATGTGGCGCTGCCCCTCACCAACGCGTTCGTTGGAGAATTTCTCATGTTCAACGGGCTCTTCCAGTATGATATATGGACCATGGCGATCGCCGGTATCAGCATCATCCTGGCGGCAGTTTATACACTGAACATGATCCAGAAAATATTCTTTGGTTCCACCACGCTGCTGACCGCGCAGGCGGGTGAGGCTAAAAAGAACGTGCAGTGGATGCTGGCCATCGTGGCAGTGATCATCATTGTGCTGGGCGTTTACCCGCAACCGATGATCAGGCTGACGGAAGATTCGGTAAACGCTTTACTGGCGGCGATACGGTAGTTAAATAACGAAAGCGGCTGCGCAGGCCGCACGAGAACGAATACAGATTATGAACACAATATTTTTTTCGGCGATCCTTGGCGTGGTGATGATGTTCAGCAGCATTGCCGTTAAACGGATCACCAGCCTGAAATACATTGCAGCCGCGGGACTGGTTTTCCTTCTTGTAATGAATATAGCGGAAACCTCCGGGTACCATTTGCTCCATATCGATACGCGGGATATGCTGCGGTTCGACAAGTTCGGGCTGTTCTTCAATACCATCGCCATTGCATCCACACTGGTGTATGTGCTGCTTTCGGGTAAAGACATCGAGTTTCTTGGAAAAAATACCGCCGACCTGCACGCACTGGTGTTTTTTGTGCTTTGCGGTATTGGCATCATGTCTTCATTCAACACCCTGCTGATGCTGTTCCTGGGTATCGAAATTATATCCATCCCTTTATACATCCTCACCGGGAGCGACAGGCGCAACCTCAAGAGCAATGAAGCTGCGCTGAAATATTTCCTGATGGGATCTTTTTCAACGGGACTCATGCTGATGGGTATCGCCCTCCTGTATGGCGCTACGGGCAGTTTTGGTTTCGAAGGAAGACCGGTGGGTTTTTTCGGCCCTACACCTGTTGCGGTGATGGAAGTACTGGGACTTGCATTCATCCTCGTGTCCATGGCGTTCAAGGTTTCGGCGGCGCCCTTCCATTTCTGGACACCCGACGTTTACGACGGCGCTCCTTCCGTATTTACTTCGTTCATGGCCACGATCGTGAAAGCCGGTGTATTCATTGGTTTCATCAAACTGTTTGAAGCAAAGGCTTCAGACCTGGGCCAGGGATGGCAGATCGTTGTGGCACTGATGATCGTGGCCACATTGTTCATCGGAAATATAACGGCGATCTTCCAGCAAAGCGTCAAACGCATGCTGGCCTACTCGAGCATCGCGCAGGCAGGCTTCATGTTATTCGCGCTGTACAGCCAGAACGATATGTCGAAGGAAGGCATCATCCTTTACGCGGCGGCATACAGCCTAGCCACGATCGGCATCTTCGCCATCCTCATTAAAATGAAAGACGTTACTTACGAGGGCTTCAACGGACTGGGCAGGACCCAACCCGTGCTCGCCGCCGTAAATACCATATTCCTCTTCTCACTTGTAGGCATTCCGCTGACTGCGGGTTTCTGGGCGAAGTATTATATGCTGGCTTCGGTGATCAAAACCGAAACATCGCTCTGGCTGGTGATCGTAGCCGTGTTGTTTGCAGCTACCAGCGCCTACTATTATTTCCGCGTGATACAGGCCATGTATTTCAAAGATGGCGAGGCTGCTATTGCTGAAACCGGGCCTTCGTTCCGCTTCGGGCTGCTGGTACTTGCAGCCATCATCGTTGTAATCGGCGCAATGCCTGGCTTGTTGCTGAACTGGTTGTATTTCTAGAGGGCAGATCGCTAATGGCGGATGGCTAATAGCGTATGGCGCGGGAAAGATTTTTGATACCTGATGTTTGTTCCCGCGAATTGGTACATAGCCCATAGTCCTGGTCCACGGCTGACGCATGTAAAAGGCAGATATTGCACAAATTAGAAGGGCATCTGAATTTTGAATTCTGAAAACCCACACCCCCGGAGGCAGTCATGCTGACGTAGGAAGCAACCTTCACTAAGGTTACCTTATGTTGCCGGCTAATGCGCTGATGGCGTATAGCGCGGTTTTGGATTGCCGAACGTTGAATGATGATTGCCGCGGTGAAATTACCCGCGGGGGGCAACCAGGTCTAATGACCGGAATTGGTCAATGTTCAATGACCAACACCCTCAGTAACTCCTTCCGATCGTATCACATGCCGCCTTCAGCAAAGAGGTGTTGTCATGGGTATCCTGTCCTTTTTCCCAAAACATAACGCCGTTGGCCATGGTCCTGGCCAGGATGGTCTTGCGTTTTACGGTG
>DASVBM010000050.1:0-2956 GCA_036375835.1 Chitinophagaceae bacterium
AACCGGTTTCCCATGAACTCTGACAGGCTGATGCCGTTCCCGCTGGCCAGGTCGGCGGCGTAATCGCCTTTATAGCGTTCGTGGCCGTGACTAAGTGACTTCCCGCTGGAGTATATTACGTCGTAGGCAAACCAGGCGCCGACCAGGGCGCAGCAGCCTGCAGCAACTCCGCTCAGCCCGCTGAGGCTGATAAAACGACTGCTGCGTTCCATCATCGACCTGATATCATGCAGCGTATCCAGTGGTTGTGGTTTCATCTAAAAGTACTTTGAAACACAAAGTAATGATAGTTTTTGTCCAACACCAAATTTTCGGGTTGTGAAATTTTTGCTAACGGTTGTCTTCTTCGTTTTTCCGCATCACCGGTTCGTGCAGTTCCACTGCTTTCCTGCGGGCGCGTTTCCGGTACGCCATGTTCAGCATCTCTACTCCGAATGAGAAAGCCATGGCGAAATAAACATAATTTTTCAGGTGCAGTTCGTGCGCCTTATCTGAGTTCCATCCTTCCACCATCAGTACCACCGATACCAGCACCAGGAAGGAAAGCGCCAGCATTTTCAGGGTGGGATGGCGATGTATGAAGTTTGAGATCCTTTCGCTGAAGAGGAACATGATGAACATCGCGATAACAACTGCGATGATCATGATGGGTACATGCTGTGCTATACCCACAGCGGTGATCATGCTGTCAAATGAGAAGATCATGTCAATAAGCACGATCTGTATAATAGCGTGTGTGAAAGATGAGATGGTTTTGGCGACGTTATCTTCCAGGGCCTGTTCATCGCCCTCCAGTTTATGGTGTATCTCCCGTACTGTTTTATACAGCAGGAACAGTCCGCCGGATAACATCACCAGGCTTGCCAGGTCAAAGCCTTTGCCGAGGATCGTAAATACCGGGTTGCCTTTTTGCTGTACCAGCCATCCGAGGCAGAGCAGCAAAGCCACGCGCACCGCAATGCCGGTGAACATCCATAGCCGCCGTGCTTTTTTACGTTGTTCCCGCCGGACCCTTCCGAGGATAATCGACACGAAAATGACGTTGTCAATGCCCAGGATGATTTCCAGGACCGCCAGCGTCAGCAGGCTCACCAGGCTGTCAACGGTAAAAAGATACGAGAGGTCTCCCATGGGCGTGTTTGATTAATAAGGTCTTCTGCAGCCTCAAGAATTGTGCAGTTTATTCATGCTCAACAGTTGCCTGCAGATATTAGCTGCAATAGCAGGCCCTTCGTAAATAAAACCCGTCCATACCTGTATCAGTGCTGCACCGGCATTAAACCGCTCGATAGCGTCGGTACCGGTGAAAATGCCGCCGCTTGCGATCACCGGTAGCTTCCCTTCGGTCCGGTCGGTGATATATCGCAATAACCCGGTGGAACGTTCTTTCAAAGGCGCTCCACTGAGTCCGCCGGCGCCCATGCTTTCTACTTCGGCAGCATCGGTTACCAGTGGCGAGCGGGCAATGGTGGTATTCGTTGCTACCAGTCCGTCGAGCTGTACTTCAGCCGACAGTGCAATGATATCATCCAGTTGAGACTGTTCGAGATCGGGTGCGATCTTTAACAGCAAAGGTTTGCGTTTCCGCATGCCCGCGTTGACCTGCTGGAGGTTGCCAAGTATCCGCGATAAAGCGTCTTTCTCCTGTAATGCCCGAAGTCCCGGTGTATTGGGTGAGCTCACATTCACCACGAAATAATCAACCACGTCGAACAGTTCACGGAAGCAGGTTTCGTAATCCTTCCAGGCATCCTCATTCGCTGTGATCTTGTTCTTGCCGATATTGCCGCCAACAACCAGTTCGGGGTGGCGTCCGTATTTTTTCCAGTGTTCAATCCTGCCACGTACGGCTTTAACTCCTTTGTTATTAAATCCCATCCGGTTAATAAGTGCACGGTCTTTCGGCAGCCGGAAAACCCTTGGTTTATCGTTTCCCGGCTGTGGCAGGGGGGTTACAGTGCCGATCTCAATAAAACCAAAACCAAGTGCAGCGAGTTCATCCAGGTAGGCGGCATTCTTGTCAAAACCCGCACCCAGCCCCACCGGGTTAGGAAACCGGATCCCGAATACTTCTTTTGCCAGTGCAGGATCTGAACAACGAAAACTGCGTTCCAGTATCGCCCGCGCAGGTGCGAAGCGTACCAGGTTCCGCAGCATAGTCATGGAAAAATGATGTACGTTCTCGGGAGGAAAGTTAAACAGCAGTTGCCGCAACAGGGAGTACATAAGGCAAATGTACTGCGAAACAATCAGTAATATTTTTTCGCCAGCTGGTAAAGCACTTTTTGATCCGCATCATTAAGTCCCCGCGTGGTATCCTGTAACCAGTGGCGTTTGAACGCAACGATGGCCGCGGTAGTATCACGCATGTCGAACCCCACGATGCGCAATGCCTGCAGGGAATTGAAACCGGCCGGAACGCTGATATTAGTGGTGTCGTCGTACCAGTTACCGAAACCGCCGGCTGCGAGTTGCTTCCAGGGGAAGCGCCAGTTGGGATCATTTTTACGCGTCGGCGCAATGTCGCCGTGACCGATAAAATTTGCTACGGGTATGCCATGCCGTTTTTTCAGCACCCCGAGCAGCTGCAGGAGGCTGTTCACTTGTGCGTTGGTGAATGGTTCAAAGCCGTTATTGTCAAGTTCGATCCCGATAGAAGAAGAATTGATGTCGGTGTTGTTACCCCAGCGAGCCACACCGCCATGCCAGGCGCGGAGATAATCATTCAGCATATGGTGGATGGTCCCGTCTTTACATATCACATAGTGTGCACTAACCTGTGTGCGGGTAAGGGTGAAAGTGCGCAGTGTCTGATCGCAGCTGTTCTGCGCCGTATGGTGTATGATCACAAAATTCGGCTTGCGGAGATTGAAATTGGTTGTGCCTACCCAGCGGTCTGCCAGCTGCAGGCCGGAGTCTGCTTCCGTTGGATTCTGCCTCAGCTGTTTTGCCAGCT
>DASVBM010000216.1:0-13550 GCA_036375835.1 Chitinophagaceae bacterium
AACCGGTTAATCCATGAGTAGCCTATTATATTTGCAGAAATCGCGTTATATGAAGAATGCCCTACTCGCACTGGTAATACTATTTTCACTTTCTGCCACAGCCCAGCAGAAAGTCACAGAGATCGACAAGTCGCCGCTGGATGTTAGCTACTTTCCTTCCAATTACCCGATCCTGAAAATGAATGGCAAGGCAAAAGACCAGCCACTTGCAAGGGTGATCTACAGCCGTCCGATGAAGAACAACCGCCTGATCTTCGGAGGTATTGTAAAGTATGGTGAACTGTGGAGGCTGGGCGCGAATGAAGCCACCGAGTTTGAGGCGTTCCACAACCTCCGCATTGGCGGTAAGCACATCGCTAAAGGAAGGTATACCCTGTATTGCATTCCCTACGAAACCAGGTGGACCATCATAATCAATAAAGACAATTATTCCTGGGGCAGCTTCACTTATAATTCGAAAAAAGACGTGGTACGGGTCGACGTGCCTGTTCAGCCAACAGAAGAAAGTGCAGAAGCACTCACCATGTACTTCGAGGATACACCCAATGGTGGCGCCAACCTGGTGATGATGTGGGATAAAGTAAAAACTTCGCTGCCGATTACGTTTTAAACATTTCGTCCGGCTTAAAGGATCATAATATACGGGGCCGTCTCACCAGAGACGGTCTTTTTTTTTGCTGACGTCTGGTTAATGCAGGAAAAACAGGCCATTTCAAAGAATTGCAGGGCAGCCTGTCCTGTTGGGTTTCAAGACAACTTTCCGGGCCCGGTGACTGTTTGGCTGAACCGCTACGGGAACCTACCGACGTCATACCATGGTGCGGGTTCGTTCACCCTTCGGCCACGGTTTGGCTACCCTTCAGTTACCCCTAGGGTAAACGAGGGGTAAGCGAGGGGTAAACGAAGGGTAAACCAGCTCCGACCCAGGCCTTATCTCTACATGGTTCAAACCGGGCCATGAACGGTTCGGAGAACAAAACCGGCCGTCCAGTTCAGCCGGCGCCTTTCCGTTACTTAAGCTGCGCGTTTCCTGTCGTAACTTGGCGTATGAAAAAACCGATGGCAGCATCTGCCGTTATTTCATTTGCGATCCTCCTGTTAGCTTTTAAAGACCAAAGCGAAACCGCGTCTTCCTGGATCCGGATCAATCAACTGGGTTACACCCCCACCGGCATAAAAGCAGCTGTCTGGTGCAGTAAAACTGAGAAGCTTCCTGCGATCTTTCGCCTGATCGATTCTGCCACGGGCGGGGCAGTATATTCAGTTAAGCCTTCCGGCGCTTTTGGCAGCTACGGCCCTTTTAAGCAAACCTGCCGCGTGGATTTCAGCAGGTTCACCCGCCCGGGTTCATATTACCTCGAAGCTGGCGGCGTCCGGTCGCCTGTTTTTCGGATCGCGGCAAACGTATATGACGGCGCGGCTGATTTCTGCCTGCGTTATATGCGGCAGCAACGTTGCGGGTTCAACCCTTTTCTTAACGACAGCTGTCATACACACGATGGCTACGCCTTGTATGGAGCGGAAGCCGGCATTCCCGACAGCAGTTACGTGGATGCAAGAGGCGGCTGGCATGACGCCAGCGACTACCTGCAATATGTTACTACCTCGGCCAATGCCACGGCGCAGCTGCTGATGGCTTATCGTGATTTTCCGGCGGTCTTCGGCGACGAAAGACTGGCAAATGGTCTCAGTGGGAAAAATGGAATGGCAGACGTGGTGGATGAAGCCAAATGGGGACTTGACTGGTTGCTGAAGATGCATCCGGCTGCGGGCCAGATGTACAACCAGGTAGCAGATGACCGCGACCACATGGGCATGCGCATACCGGGAGAAGACACATTTTACGGGAAAGGATATGCCAGGCCGGTTTATTTCGTAACCGGCACACCCCAGCAGCGCGGAAGGTTCCTGAACACTACTACCGGTACTTCTTCCACCGCCGCAAAATTCACCAGCGCCTTTGCACTGGGCAGTATGTTGTTCAGCTACAAAGATTCAAACTATGCATCGCTGCTTTCAACGCGTGCACAATCGGCCCTGCAGTTTGCGAACAGGAAAAAAGGGAATACACAAACAGTATCCGTCAGATCGCCTTATATATATGCAGAAGACAATTGGGTGGACGACATGGAGCTGGGTTATGCAACCCTTTACACGCTTTTAAAAGACGTAGCCAGCCGGGATCTGCTGGATCAAAGTTTTCGTTATGCAGGCAAAGAGCCTGTAACACCCTGGATGGGCACGGATACCGCCAGCCATTACCAGTGGTATCCCTTCATCAACCTGGGACATTATGAACTGGCCCGGCTGCTCAGCGGGAGCAAGCGGGATACCGTGATTGGATTTTACCGGGAAGGGATACAGCGGGTATGGCAAAAGGCAAAACAAAATGCTTTCTACCGGGGTATTCCGTTTATCTGGTGCAGCAACAATCTCACAACGGGGTTCGCGATACAATGTTACTGGTACCGGCAGCTCTCGGGCGATGTGCAGTTCAGTGCCCTGGAGCAGGCCAACTTCGACTGGTTATTCGGATGCAATCCGTGGGGGACCTCGATGGTTTACGGACTGCCTTCATCGGGCGATACACCGGTCGATCCCCATTCGGCCTTCACTCATCTGAAAAATTACCCTATCGATGGCGGTTTGGTTGACGGTCCCGTATACAGCTCCATTTATAGATCGCTGATCGGGATCACGCTGAGCCAGCAGGATGAATACGCATGGTTTAACAATAACCCGCTCGCCGTATACCACGACGATTATGGTGATTACAGCACCAATGAACCCACAATGGATGGAACCGCCTCATTGATTTACCTGCTCGCAGCAAAACAGGCAGAGGCGACGAAGCTGAATGGCAAAAAACGCCAGCTGCAGAAGCAGCAGGGCGCGATCATTCGGGGCGACGTTTCCGGTAAGGAGGTATCCCTTGTATTTACCGCTGACGAATTTGGAGAAGGCCTGCAACACATTATCTCTACCCTTGACCAGTTTAAAGTCAGGGCCGGATTTTTCTTCACCGGCAACTTCTACCGCAACCCGGCGTTCAGGGAAGGTCTGCAGCTACTGGGCCATAGCGGGCATTATCTCGGCCCGCATTCCGATAAGCACCTGCTGTACTGCGACTGGGAAAAAAGAGACAGTCTTTTAGTAACCCGGGAACAGTTTCTTGAAGACTATCAGCAGAATATCGTTGCCATGCAGCAGGCAGGTATTAAACCAACAGGGAACCTGTTTATTCCGCCTTATGAATGGTGGAACGATTCAATTGCGGCCTGGGGTATTAATAATGGGATCCGACTGTTCAGTTTCACCCCCGGAACTTCTACCAATGCAGACTATACCGTACCCGACGATCGAAATTACCTCAGCAGTGAAAGTATCCTGCAACGGGTAAAAGGCTTCAGCAATGCCGGAAACCTGAACGGGGCAATATTATTGATTCACGCGGGAACAGACCCAGGACGCAGGGACAAATTCTACCAGCGGATGGGCGAACTCATCCGGTACCTGCAGGAGAACGGTTACCGGTTCTGCAGGATCGACGAGTTGTTGCGGTGATCAGCGTCTCCAATGCCGGATTAACCCAGCTTCTTTAAAATCACAATTTGCCCGAGGTGGTAGTGGATGTGCTCCACCAGCCCATGCAGGTTCTTGTATAAGGTGTTCGCCGTTTTCTTCTCGAATAACCGGGATTCGTCCAGTCCCAGAATTGTCTGGTGTATGAGGTCCACCATTTCAAAGTATCTTTTCTGCAATGCCTGCCAGTCGGCCTCGCTTTGGATATTTACTTCCAGGCTGTCCTCGTGCTTAAACTGTTTGCTTCCTTCCAGCAACCGGTCATATACTACCCGGTTGTAAAAATCCATGTGGTGAAGCAGCATGGCAATGGTATTGGCATTACCTGTTTTCTTTACCGACTGCTCATAGCTGATATTTGCAAGCACGTCCCTGACGGCCACGTCGGTCCAGTTATCACCGTAATTTACCTGGTAAAAGTGTTCGGCGATCGCTTCAATGAGTTTCATTTGCCTTTGGTTTTTGGTGGAGGATATTCAAAAATAAAAATCCTTTTCTTCAGGTAACCCCGCCGGCCTGCAATAAACCCGACTCCGGGAGGGGTTACTGGTATTTTTCCGCAACACCAAGCCCGAACAAAGCAAAGTCATATTTGACCGGGTCATTCGGATCCAGCGTCCGCAGGTACTGCGTGAGTTCCTCCGCTGCCTGCCAGTCCACCTGGTTCCGGCTGAGCAACCCGAATCGTCTGGCAACCCTTGCTACGTGCAGGTCGATGGGTATGATCAATTGAGCCGGTTGAATATTTTTCCAGATACCGAAATCGACTGCGCTGTTTCGCCTTACCATCCATCGAAGAAACATATTCAATCGCTTGCAGCTCGCGTTCCTTTCGGGACTGGCTATATGTTTTCTCGTCCGCTCAGGAACGTGCGGCAGTGAGAAGAAGTAATGATAAAAACCGCTGAGCATCTGCCCGACGTTTTCGCCCCACCGGGTAAATGCAGTCTCCAGTGAGCGGTGCAGGCCGTAATGGTATTTCAGGAACTCCACGAAATACAGCAGGTCTGTATCGTTAAACGTCCGGTGTTTAAACCCCAGCAACGCCCGCAGGCCGGCAGCATTACTGTTGCGAATGAAATCATAAGGCGCATTATCCATCCGATTAAGCAGATCCCTGGACTTATTGATGATGGTAGTACGGTTGCCCCAGGCAAATACGGCCGCGAAGAAGCCGGCTATCTCAATATCCTGTTTCTTGCGGAACATATGTGGAATGGAAACAGGGTCCAGGGCAATGAATCCGGGTTGCTCGTAGACGCTGACCTTGCGGTCCAGGAACTCGATCAGTTTATCCTGTTTCATGGAAGCCCGGCGGGTTAACCGATCGCCTGCTTGAGGTCTTCGATCAGATCGTCGGCGTCTTCAATACCAACGCTCAGGCGGATCAATGAATCGGTAAGGCCGTTTTTGATCCGCTCTTCCCGTGGTATGGATGCATGCGTCATGGAAGCGGGATGGTTGATCAGCGATTCAACCCCGCCGAGGCTTTCCGCGAGCGCAAACAGCCTGGTGGAGCTCAGCACGCGTTTCGCTTCGTCTACACTGTCGTCTTTCAAAGTGAAGCTCATCATACCGCCAAAACCCCGCATCTGTTTTTTTGCAACCTGGTAATTGGGGTGATCTTCAAACCCACACCAGTACACTTTACCTACTTTGGGATGGTTGCGCAGCCAATGCGCTATTTTTTCTCCGTTCTCGGTGTGCCTTTGCATCCTGATGTGGAGGGTCTTGATACCACGTAATACCAGGAAGCAATCCATGGGGCCGGGAACCGCGCCGCAGGATTTCTGTATAAAATAAAGTTTCTCTCTGAGTTCCGGATCGTTCATCATCAGTGCACCCTGTATCACATCACTGTGCCCGCCGAGGTACTTCGTCGCGGAATGCATTACGATATCAGCTCCCAGATCGAGCGGGTTCTGAAGATAAGGCGTCGCAAATGTGTTGTCAACGCAAAGCAGCACTTTGTGTTTTTTTGCGATGGCCGCTACCGCGGCTATATCCACCACGTTCATCAGCGGGTTGGTAGGTGTTTCTGTCCAGATAAGCCTGGTGTTTCCGTTTACATATTGTTCAATCGAAGCGGCCTCACCCATGTTGACATAATGGAACTTTATTCCGAATTTCTCCCAGATCCTGCTGAACTGCCGGTAGGTACCGCCGTACATATCGTTTGCCGCAATCACCTCATCGCCGGGCTGTAACAATTTGATCACTGTATCTGTTGCTGCCACGCCACTGCTGAAAGCCAGGCCGAATTTTCCATTCTCTATTGCTGCATAGGCTTTCTCCAGCGCCGTACGCGTCGGGTTCTGGCTGCGGGCGTACTCATAACCTTTGTGCTGCGCCGGTGCTTCCTGTACAAACGTTGAGGTTTGGTATATAGGTGTCATGATCGCACCGGTAGAAGGATCCGGCTCCACGCCTGCATGAATGAATTTCGTTCCCAGTTTCATGTATAAATTATTTTATCGTAATGGTTTGGTTTGCAAAGATGCGGCGTTTTTATTCATCGCCGGCTGATTAACTGTACCGATGGCAGTTAATGCCTTGCTGAGGTAATGAGCGGCATCGTACCGCGCATCATTAGCTATAAATCAGCAGGATTATGAGAATAGTGCAGCGGCACTCAGATAGCGCCAGTCGTAATTGCCCGCTTCATGCGCTGCCTGCGGCAGCACCGGTCGCTCCAGGGCAGCCGGGCTGAGGATTTTTTCCTGCACCAGCCTGGTCTTTGCTTCAAACACCTGTTCCTGCACCTTCGGGTGCTGCATCCATGTTTGCTGTGGCGGCTCGAAACCTGTTTTCGTGCGGTTCCAGTTTATTTCCGGCGGCAGAATTTTATCCATCGCCTGGCGGAGGATATATTTCGTATTCCCGTTCCGGATCTTGTATGTCGCCGGAAGCGAGAAAATAAATTCAGCCAGCCGATGGTTGAGGAAGGGCAGGCGTACCTCCACCCCGTGGGCCATTGCGTTGCGGTCAGCATTGCGCAGGAGTTCTTCCAGCCTGCCGCCAAATACGTCGGAATACAGGATATCATTCAGCGTACGCACCACCGGCTTATACACTGTTTCGCGCGACAGATTCGCTTCCAGGAATGACGGGTGCAGATCCTGCATCCGCTTTTGTTGCTGGAATGCCTTGCGTTCCAGCCGTATCGCCGCCCAGCCGGGGAAATATGCGGCCATTTTGTTTTTTAACCCGAAAGGATAGTCTGATTCCGCCAGTTCTTTCCCGAGTTGTTGTTTTTGTTTTCCTGCAAACAACTCCTGCAGGTACCAGGGATAATAACGTGAATAGCCGGCAAGCAGTTCGTCAGCACCCTGGCCATCCAGTAGTACTTTCACGCCCTCACGGCCCGCCTGCTCGTACACTTTGTACTGCGCGTAAACACTGGATGAAGACACCGGTTCATCATGTCGCCGGAGGAATGATTCAAGTTCGGAGGCGAAAGTATTGTCGCCGATGGTCACTGCATGATGCCGCAGGCCGAAGCGTGTGGCTATTTTTGCCGCGGCTGCGGTCTCGTCCTTTTCAAAACCCGGGAAGGAAGCGGTAAACGCATTTTGAATTCCATCCTGTTGAAGCCCGCAGGCTGTGGCCACCACCGAAGCACTGTCGATGCCGCCACTAAGGCTGGCGCCCAGCCCCACATCACTGCGCAGCCCCCGTTGGACAGACTGCCTGAATAAACCGGTGAACTGCGCTACCGCTTCTTCAGGATTGATGCGGATCCTGTTCAGTTTATCAATATCATAATACGGCTCGATCTCCAGCAGGCCCTCATCACTGAAAGGAGAGAACCTGAGGTAATGCCGGGCCGGCAACTTCATTATATCGCGGTGAAAGGTCTGGAAAGCGTCTGCGGTAAAGCTGACTCCATTGGCCAGGTAGTGCAGCAGCAGGTTGCTATTTATATCCCTTTTACTGAACCCGGCCGAATAAAATGATTTCAACTCGGAAGCGAAGTGCAGCAGCTTTGCATTGTGATCGCAATAAAAATAAAACGGCTTTTCACCGAAGCGGTCACGCGCTGCAAACAGCGAACGCTCTTTTTCATCCCATATGGCAAAGGCAAACATTCCTTCAAAATGTTGAAGGCAATTCTCCTTCCAGTAGTCATAGGCAGCGAGTATGACCTCGGTATCGGATTGCGAACGGAAACTATAGCCATTGGAGGATAAACTATTCCTTAACTCTTTGAAATTATAGATCTCGCCATTGTGAACGATGGTGTATCGTTCAGCTAAATGCATCGGCTGGTCTGCCGAAGGCGTGAGATCGAGGATAGCGAGTCTTTTATGTGCCAGGATAGCGGTGCCATCGGCGTTCTGCCAGCTTGCGCTGCCGTCGGGACCGCGGTGCGCGAGGCACTGAGCCATGCTTTCCACATCAGCAACAGAAAACCTGCCTGGAGTAGCGGACACAATTCCGGCAATACCACACATGTGGTAAAGGTGGAACTACAATGGAGAAATTCCAAATCCTGAAACCCGGAATCCCGGAATAAGCCGGCGGCCACCAAACTCCTGTTTCGGATTGCCGGGGCCTGGCCGGCGACTACATCGTCTCTTCAAAAATATTCTCGTGAAATGCGTTATTCTTCAGCAACAGGTAGTGATTCCTGAGGGAAGTGACCAGCGGGAACTGCCGGTAAGGGAGGTTGTTGCTCTCGGCAAATCGCTGGATGATTGGTGTGATCTCAGGATAATACACGTGGTTAACCGAAGGGAAAAGGTGGTGTGCAATGTGGTAGTTGAAGCAACCCATAAAAAAACGGGTAAACCAGTTGTCCTCCACCACGTCATTCGTACAGCTGAGCTGGTGCACGAACCAGGGTGCCGGCATCTTGCCTTCTGCGTCGGGTACGGGAAACTCGCTCTCGGTGCTCGCGTGGGGCGAAAGCAATACCAGCAAAGAGATAACGCTGGCGGTAAACACCATAACCAGGAAAGCAGAAATAGCGGTAGCCCAGCTGATGTTCAGCAGGTGCTTTGGTACGATAACGGTATACCCGAGGAAAAATGCCTTGAAGAAAAACAGTTTGACGAACTCGATCGCCGGGATCTTCACGGCCTTCCAAACGATCTGTTTTTTATTGAAAAAATCCTTGAAGTCGCGAACCAGCAACCAGTTCAGCAGGTATAACGGGTAGATGAGCGGGAGATAGATATGCTGGTACTTATGCATGGCGGAAAAGGGCCCGTGCGGGAAGACCCGCGCAATCGGACTCTGTTCGAAGTCGGTGTCCCAGCCCATTACGTTTGGATAGTTATGATGAAAACGGGTATGGCGTATTTTCCAGATATAGCTGTTCGCACCCATCAGGTCAAAGAAATGAACATACCAGTTGTTCAGTCTTTTGTTTCGGAACAGGGTACCGTGCACGGCTTCATGGATCAGGTTGAGGAAATTTAGTACCAGCAGCAGTCCCAGCAGCAGGTAACAGCCGTACAGGACGCCGAGGTTCTGGCCGAATTTCAGTGCGGTGATGTAAGTACCGAGGTAAAGCGCCGGAAACAAGATTGCTTTCAGGGTTATCTGCAGCTGCTTGTGCGGTGCCAGCTGCCGGACGGTTTCATGTACCTCTAGTTTCAGCTGCCGAAACAGTTGCTCCTGGTTGTTCTTCGCGAATGCTGGTTTCTGGGCGGATTCCTTCATATATCTTGACTATAGTAATGTATCAGCTACTAATCTTCAATATGAGGTGTGGTTCAAAAAACACAAAAATGAAACCAAATACAGCCGATGACGAAAAAAAGGCGATATGAAGTTTCTGGTTTCCATCAAATTAGAAGCGACAGAACGCCTGGAGAGGGGGCAGAATGGCTGATTTTAGTCTAATTTCGCCGTCAAAATTTCACAATGAAGATCGTTTCCTACCTGTCAGAAGATCATGAACAGCTGGGTATCCTGGTAAATAACCGGGTTTTTAATATGGAGATCGTACACCCGGATCTGCCCAATGCCATGTCGATGTTCCTGAACTACTGGGATCATTATATCGACGTTGCATACCGTGGCGACCAGGCGATCAAGGCAGGAGACATCGCCATGGAAAAGGGAATACCCGTTGAGGGGCTGGATCTGCTGGCGCCGGTGCCTTTCCCGACCAGCTGCCGCGACGGTTACGCGTTCCGCCAGCATGTGGCTGCCGCAAGGCGCAACCGGAAGGTGGATATGATACCCGAGTTTGACCAATACCCCATCTTCTATTTTACTAACCATCATAGCATACAGGGTCCCGGCGATATTTACTGCATGCCCGATCATTTTGAAAAGCTCGATTTCGAACTGGAAGCGGCAGTGGTGATCTGCCGTCCCGGAAGAAATATCACTGCCGGGGAAGCAGATGATTACATCGGCGGGCTGATGATCATGAATGATATGAGCGCGCGGCGCCTGCAGATGGAAGAGATGTTGCTGAACCTGGGGCCGGCCAAAGGAAAAGACTTTGCAACCGTCATCGGCCCCTGGCTGGTGACACCCGACGAGCTCACAGCCTACGAAGTTCCCTGCAAACCAGGCCACACCGGGAAAAGCTGGAACCTCGATATGAAATGTTGGGTAAACGGCGAACAAGTGAGCCAGGGAAATCTCAGCGATATGGATTGGACGTTTGCGGAGATTATCGAACGCGCGTCTTACGGCGCAAACCTGAATCCCGGCGACGTGATCGGCAGCGGTACCGTTGGTACAGGTTGCTTCCTGGAATTGAACGGAACCGGCAAACTCAACGACCCGAATTATACCGAGCAATGGCTGAAAGAAGGCGACCTGGTGGAAATGGAAATTACCGGCCTGGGACGTTTATCAAATACTATCAGAAGAGAAGAAAGTGAGTTGTCGCTGTTTGCGAAGAAGAAAAGCTTGTCGCAGGGCTAAGCCGGGCCGGTATAGTCGGACTTATCCTCTCAAATTCTCAAATTGTGCCCGTGGTAATAGATCTGAATTCGCTTCCCCCTGTCCAGAAACAAGCCTGGCTGCAACATGCCATCGCCCCGCGCCCGGTGTGTTTTGCCAGTACAATCGATAAGGCGGGTAATGTTAACCTCAGCCCGTTTAGTTTTTTCAATCTTTTTTCAACCAATCCGCCTGTTGTGATCTTCTCTCCTTCAAGGCGGGTGCGTGACAACACTACCAAGCACACGCTGCAGAATGTATCAGAGGTGCCGGAGGTGGTGATCAATATCTGCGACTACGACATGGTGCAGCAGGTGAGCCTCGCCAGCTGCGAATACCCGAAAGGAACGGATGAATTCATCAAGGCGGGGTTCACAAAGCAACCGGCGAAGATGGTGCGGCCGCCCATGGTGAAGGAGGCGAAGGTGAAATTTGAATGTAAAGTGACCGAGGTGAAAAGCCTGGGTGAGCAGGGCGGGGCGGGCCAGCTGGTGTTTGCCGAAGTGATACTGATGCACGTCGATGAATCAATCCTGAATACGGAGCGGACAATGATCGACCAGCAGAAAATGCATCATATCGCAAGGCTGGGCGGCGACTGGTACTGCCGTGTTGGACCGGAAAACCTTTTCCAGGTGCAGAAACCAAACGTGAAGCTGGGCATCGGCGTGGATGCGCTGCCTGCAGGTATACGCAATAGTTCCATACTCACCGGGAATAACCTGGGGCAACTCGCCAATGTGCACGATATGCCCCTGATTGAAGCTTCATTCGAAGATCCACGGCTGAAGCAGATTGTTCAGTATTATTCCATGGATCCCGCTGGTATGGAAAAAGAGATCCACCTTTATGCAAAGCAATTACTCGACGACGGGCAGGTGCAGCAGGCATGGCAGGTGTTGCTGGCAGCAGAAGGCTGAGTGTTTCACATCCAGTTTTCCTGTGACCTTTCTATCTGCATCATGGCGTGGTCGGCAAGCAGGGCAGCTTCATCCAGCGCCAGATAGGGTATCTCAACCGCTCCCGCGGCGGTATGCAATACCAGGTTGGCAAGCGTTTTCCTTCGCTGGTATGGCGACTGCCTGATGGTTACCACCTGTATCTTTTGCCATTTTAACAGTAATTCCTGGCGGCCCCAGACCCCTTTCTCGATCTGTATCGCATCATTATTGACCCAAACTCTGAAATTGCGGCGGTATATGATAGTTGTTATGATAAAATAGACCAGCGTGATCAGAACAAGCAAAGAATATATCCCCCACCAGAACCAGGCGATCGCTGTCAAAAATATAGTGAAGGGAACTCCTTTGAAAAGTACGGTTCGCAGCACGTATGCCTTCCGGATGAAACCGGCTTCAGTGCCTGCAGAAGGGCGATCCTGCTGGTAATATCCCGAGAGCTGTTCCAGGTGAGCCTCGCGGGTGACGGGTAAATAGATCCTTTGCTTTTTCTTCTGGTCGGTCTCACCCACTGTTTTGATATGAAACAAGCAGATCCCGAGTTTTCTTCTCACCCAGTTAGCGGTCCATTCAATGAACTGGATCTTACGGGTACCTATAAACTGCTGTTGCGACTGCAGTAAGCCATGCTTCAGCTGGAATCCCTTCCCCGTCAATTGGATGGTCAGGTCGCTGAACTTCAGAACAATGCGCAGAAATGAGATCACGATTGAAATCAACAGGGCGAGAAATACTATTCCCCCGATCATCTGTGTGGTGAAAGCTATGGTACTGCCCTGTGCTTCTACCCAGTCGTAAGCATTAAATCCAAGCAGGTCTTTGACGTCTTCAAAACGTGCGAGTACGAAGGCTGCGAGCAGCCCGAAGGTTTCAAGGTGATTGGCAGAGATCGCGATTTTCAACAGGTCGGTGGCGCTGAGCCTGATCACCCCGGCGTTTGTACCGGCGACTACCGGGGAGGTTTCTCCGGTAGCTGTAGCCAGTCCTTGACGGGTGAGTAACTCTTTTAATTCATTTGCGTCCCGGTAGCCGAGTGACTGGATCGAAACCTCGGTCTTTTCTGATCCGGCGGTATCGATCGAGACTTTGCAATGGCCGATAAGCCGATGCAGCAGGTTCTGGTGCAGCTGAACAGTCTGGATGCGCTCGAAGGGAATGACCAGTGTTTTTTTCGAAAAGATGCCCCGGCGGACGATCAGCTGATCGCCGGTGACCTGAAAGCTGAAATAAAAATATTCGAGGAAAGCTTTTCCGAAAATGTAAAGCCCGATACCGCCAAATGCAAGTAACCAGGCGGCCACCGGTTTCTCTTTCCGGGCAAAAGACCCGATGATAACCAGTGCTACCGCGATGATCTCGCGAAATGCCTTGCCGGCAAACATAAATATGCCGAAAGCGGATTGTTTCCGGGGCTGCTGCCAGTCTGCCATCAGTTTAAGGGTTGTATCTGTTCCAGAATCCAGGCTTTCAGGCTTTCGGCGTCTTCGTTTTTCAGCCCGTGAATCGCAATATCATTGATGTTCGATGCGGCGGTATAGATGCTGAGGGAGGCAAGCCCGAATCTCCTCCCGATTGGCCCGGATTGAACGACGCAGTGTTGAACGCGGTTAAAGGGAACTATGTGCAGTTTCTGGAAGATCCACCCGGTGCGGTAAAGGATATCTTTTTCCCGTACCGCGAAACCCTTCCGGCGGAAAGATCCGGTTCCGATGATGAAGTTAACAATCGCTACTGCTGCGATGCCCGCCATTGTGAGTATCCACCAGGATGTATCCACATCGCCTACCAGGAGCAAAACGGCGATAACCGCCATAAAAAGGATGGCATACAATATGCCCCAGGAGATGTACAGCACTTTCAGGTATTCTTTTTCAATGGGTTTAAGTTCGGCAGACCCGGACTTCGGTATATTTTCCCAATTCACCTGCAGGTTCTGGAATTGCATATATCAAATTTAAATAAAGCAGCCTTACAGCGGCATATGGCTGTGAGCGGCACAAAAACGAGCCGGCCGCCGGGAAAACCTTACATTTGTTTTTTCAAGTGGAATACATGGAATATAATACGACAAGAAGCTACCTGAGCATGAGGGAGTATGGC
>DASVBM010000258.1:0-3533 GCA_036375835.1 Chitinophagaceae bacterium
TACCGGGTGTTTCCCTGAAGGTATTTATACAAAACCTTCACCTTCTCCTCCACAGAAGAAATCCCTGCCGTGAGTTGTTCAACTTCCTTCACCAATTGAGGTGAAAGCTGATCCCTGCCCTGGTTTAGCTGCAAAACAAACTTCCCGAGATTTTGCCAGGTGCTCATGTTGCCTTTGTATCCTTCGATCTCAAAATCCGATGGTGCAAGTTTTACAACCGGAGTAAAATCACTGTTACGGGGGAGAAAAGGCTCGCGCTCAATCGCGCGGTAGTTCGTAAGCTTCCAGGTCAGTATCCTGTCTCCCTTGTCTGAAACAGTGACTGGTTGCTGGTCAAAGGCTTCCTGCTTGTATCGTATTTCGTAATCTGCAGGTGCTTCCACCACCAGCTGGCTTTGCTGTATTGACAGGTTGAACGAAGTTACCGGGTCCCAGACCGGAAGGTGAAATACCCCATCGAGCGTCTGCTCGTCTTCAAATTCTACCGTATACGGATACTGCTTGTAATAAAAATTGAACCTTTTTACCCGCGCATCCGTTACCAGGCTCATGTTGTCATCATGAGATACGTCGGATATCTCTTTCTTTTTTATCGACTTCAGATGTTTTCCCTCAGCGTCGTAAAGTTCACCGTTTATATCATCAAGCGACTGTAGCTTATCGTAAAAATTGTAGTACCAGCTGTGACCCGCTCCTTCTTCGTTCAGAATCGTGATCGCCCACTTGTGCCTGATCACTGCCTTCGAAGGTGATTTGATGATCACTTTCAGTTCTTCATATCGCTTGACGGCATTTGCCTTCTCTTTCAGCGAATCGGGTATGGCCGCAACGTTATAATTCTGAGAAAATGATTGCGAAACGGCGAAAGCGGCCAGCAATGTAAGTAGTGCTTTCATGGTTAGTCAATTTTCTTTAAAACAATCTGCTCGCTTTCTTTCTTCACTACCATCGCAAAGAAATCGCGCAGCGTCTGGTAATCGGCCTTCTCAAAGTTCGCCTTGTTGATCGACAGCTTGCACCTGAACTGGATATTCGTTGCGGTAGCATTGATGATGTACTCAAACATTCCCTCATCTTCATTCAGTCGTACACGGGTGGATTTCGGAAGTTCTTCCACCTTATACCCTTTTGGAATTTCCATGTTCAATACATAGGTTTCATTGAAGGCATGCCCCATTTCCACAGGGTATTCGCGTGTTGTAGAAGCGAAGGGATTATCTTTCCATGTCCCGGCCAGGATAGGGTTCAGGTAAATGATATCATCACCGGTATTGAACTTAAAATCGTATTTCACAGCGATCGGATGATCGTATAATTTGGCCGAATCAAGCGAAGTGTTCTCGATCTCTACATCAAAATTGTACTCCTTCCTGATCTCCTTGAAGAAGTCTTCTGTGGTGATCTTACCCAGCCTTTCACGCAAATCGTAGGATTCCATGTAGCCCAGGTTCGACGTAAATGAACCGGTCATCGTCTGGCCATCCTCCGAATTCAGAATGAACACCGAAGTAACTTTTGACTCTTTCAATGAATCAGCAAAAAGGTTATCAATCAGCGCTGGTATCGGCAGGTCAACCACGCGTGCGTAGCCGTTATACAATTCCTGTGGCAGCCTTCCGAAACCCATCTTGCTGTCAGACGCGTCGAGCAGCACATTTTCTTCACCGATCTTTACCTGGGTGATAACATAATTGAACCGGCCGGTCAGCGGGTACAATTCATAGATTTTTCCATGGTCGGTTGTACTCAGGATTACCGGTTTTGCGATGAATCCCTGGCTCCTGAGCATGGCGGTGAGCATCAGGTTTATGTCGGCAACATTCCCTTTCTTCGACTGAAAGGTTTTTTTAAGCGTGTTGCTCATCCAGATTCCGGAATGGTCGGTGCAGCTATAATTGTCCCGGACATACATGTATATCCTCCTTGCCATGTCTCTGTCGCCGTTAGCACCGGCAATCACTTTTTTCAGCTCATCGTCGAAAAAGTTATTCGATTTCTGCAGCTCAGCTCCAAATTGTTCATCTTTCATCAGGTTGGCCGCCAGTTCCGTCCAGCTTCCCATCACATTCTCAACCCGGCCGTTCGGGTAACGGATGGATCTGAGCTGAAACTCTACTTTTTGTATATGGTTGTCAAGCGTGGTGGTATAAGGCTCATCTTTCAGTGCGGGTGCGTCTTTTACTGCCCACACGTTATGATAAACCGGCCCCTGCCAGTTCACTACTTCTGAACGATCCGTTACCGATCCGGGAACAAGTATACTGTACAGACCATTGGTGACTTCCGCATCGGAGATTTCGAACTCGCGGTAGCCCTGCTTCAGCACCACGTAGTCAAACATGGAAGGAACGCTTACCGAATACTCAGACCAGAGCCTCGGCATCGATCCCTGGAAATCCCAGTCACGCAGACGGAAGAAAGGATTGATGATCGTGTATTTCACCTCCAGGATAGAACCTTCCTTGAGGTTCGGAAAAGTGAACTTCCTGACAGAGTAATTTTTATTGAACTTATCCTTGAAAATAGACGCCTTGTCAACTTTTGTTACTACAACCTTCCCGTTTTCTATGTTATAAGTGCAGGCTTCGAAATCGTCAAGCTTTTCCTCATCCCGGGAATTGCGGTAAATCGGTATCTCGATGCTCGCGGCGTCGTACCCGTTCTTGTTCATGATACGGATACGTTTGTGATGTTTAAAAATGATCGAAAAAAAACCGTCATTATTCCCTTCAAATTTCGTCTCCCCGATGTCTGCCAGTACTACGGCCGATGCGGAACTGTCTACATCATAATACTTCGGCTCGAAGTCTTCGGCTTTGATATCTCCGAACTTCAGGTTCGACTTTTGAATTTTTTCTTTCTGTGAAAAGCATAAAACGGGAAATAACAGCGCAAGGAGCGCGAAAGGAACTCTCATAGCATTGGGTTTAGTAAAACAAATGGTTAAACAGGTTAACCGGCTTTCAATATAAATTATTTTTGAAAAAATCCAAAGAATTGAATCCGGATATCTCAACAAGGCTCGTCAAATCACTTGCTGCACAACTCGGGTTTGAGCATTGCGGTATAGCCAAAGCTAAGCGTTTGGATGAAGATGCCAAAAGACTTGAGTCATGGTTAAACAAGGGATTTCATGGCAGGATGCAATACATGGAAAATTATTTTGATCTGAGAACCGATCCTTCGAAACTGGTTCCGGGTGCCCGTTCGGTGATCACATTGCTGAAAAACTATTATCCGGCGCAGCAGCCGGAGCAGACCGAACTAAAAGTCTCCAAATACGCCTGGGGAAAAGATTACCACGAAATAATCCGGAAACAGCTCAGCGCTTTTCTTTCACAGATGAAGGAACAGTTTGGCGAAATTAACGGAAGGGGCTTTGTAGACTCAGCCCCGGTACTGGAAAGAGCCTGGGCAGTCGAAAGCGGGCTGGGATGGGTAGGCAGGAACGGGAACCTGATATCCAAAGGATCCGGTTCGTTCTTTTTTATTGCAACGCTCATCGTTGACCTGGAGCTTTCACCGGATGATCC
>DASVBM010000024.1:0-4720 GCA_036375835.1 Chitinophagaceae bacterium
AAGGCCGGAAATATCATAGCAGGGGGAATAGAGGTAGCTTTCTTCATTTTCGTTATACTGCCCTTTCAGTTTTGTCTTCCAGGCCTTTGTGCCGCTGGCCGCGGTATTGATCCTGAGAGAGGCTGGCATTCCGTATTCCCAGCTGGTGTTGTGCCCTTCGGTATGCCACCCCCCGGGCCCATTCTCGAAATTTTCAATATGCGGGTATACTGTGATCACTGGTTTGCGATAGACCGTGATACCAATCGTGTCATTCTGTTTATATGTATCGGAGGGACCGGCAACCCATGTCTCCAGCAGATTGGCGCCACCCGGTAATTTAACAGGCTGATCAAACGTGTAGGTGCCGGAAACAGCAGGCGCACAACCGGTAACCGCAGGGCCGTTATTTATACGGTAATATACAGGCAGGCATGATAAAGAAGATTTCTGAAGCGTGTACCGTATGGTAACGGGTACTTCAGCGCCAATATCGCAGCCATGTTGAATCGGGAAATCAACGCCGGTCATCGCCACATCATTTGGTGCGGAGAAAAGCTGTACATCGTCGATTGTGATTCCATTCCCTGAAATATTGTCACCGGCTGGTAGCATACCGTGCTGCCCGAACCGCACCTGGAATGATGAGGAATGCTGGATGGCGGGAACAATATTGGCCAGTTGCACGCTGATCATTTTCCATTCACCCGGCGGGATCGCTATACTATCGAAACTAAACACCTCTATCCAGGAATCGGTGTCAGAACCCCGCACCCATACGCGGTTATTCTGATGCGGAGACTGGCCATGATGTTTGTACGAAAACCGAAGGATCAGACCCAGATCAGCAGCCGGTATACTATTATATGCCGACAAATTGAATGTCGCCGTTAGAAAATTCGTATTGCCATTCGGTATGTATTGCTTCGCATCCAGCGTCATTGCCCTTACGCCGGATTTGGCCATACCTGAATGCACAAAAGAACGAATGCGGCCATACCGGGTAGAGGAGGTGAAATCCCAGCGGTCGGCACCAGGCAATCCTGTAGCAGGACCAACTTGTTCAAAAACCGGGGTGTTCTCGAAGGTTTCGGTGACGGGCAAAGTGACCGGACTGTTTGGGAGCTGGCTGATAACGTGAAGCAATGTGTCGTTAGCAGAAACCGGGTCTGCGCTATTGTTTTTTACGACAAATGTAAATGCGTAATCACCGGGGTTGCTGAAATCGATGCCTGTGAAGCTGTGATCGTAGGTGCCCAGCGCGGCTATTGTTGTGTTCACGGTATCGTAAACGAAGCTTCCGCCATTCAGCCTGTAGCCGGCAATAAATCCCGGTACCGGATTGTCGTCGAGATTCCGTATCCGCAGCGTTACACTGTTGCCGGTGATCGCTGTTGAAGTAAACAGCCTTCCGCTCGATGGTGCTATTACAGTATCTGATTCAAGATCATTATCGGAGATGCTACCCGAACAAGTACCGGTGTCGGGTCTGCGGCTGATGGCCACTGCCCTGCGCCCCTCCACGCCATTTATTTTTGCGCGCACCGTGACCCAGTAGACGGTATCCGGATTCAATCCTGTAAACAGGTAATTGTTCGCTGTTGTAGCGGCCACTGTTTTCATTTCAGCGCCTTTCTTCATCATTACCTCATATTCCGTTGCGCCAGGCACCGTGTTCCATTGCAGGTTAATATAACCGCGGCATTGAACTGTGGCAGCATTCACCGAAGGCTGTCCAAGGATCGCAAAGGCATGGCTGATGTCGGTCAATCCGCTGCCATTGCGCCTCAGTCGCATCCTGGCCTGCGCTGTTGCGAGGTTCGGCACCGTCCATTGGTATTGCCTCAACCCGGCAGGAATATTTGCATCGATATTGATCCAGTTAAGGCCGTTATCAACGCTGTAATCCAGTGCAAAACTGTTTTGCTGTCCCCAGGCATCCCAGTTCACCACGATCGTCTCGCCGGGTACCAGTGGCTCGCCTGCTGAAGGATAAGTGAGGTCAACAGTATCGGGAACAAGATCATATACTACAAAATATTCCTGCGCTCCGCCGGTGTTGACCGCGTTCCCTTTTATCCTGACAGTATATTGCCCTGCCGCGGGGTTGTCAATTGTTACCTGTTCACTGTTATTGCGATGGTCTGTGCCACGAACGGCATTTTTTATTGCGCTGGCACTGTCTGGTTGTAAAACCCAGGGAAATATTTTTTCGGCACCAGGCGTTTCTACCTCCAGGTCGAGGTCGTTCACCAAAGCCTGCTCCGCGAAGATGGCTGCCGCGGGGTCGTGCCAGTACACCATAACTTTTAATTGGGCAATGCCGGCGGGAATGACAACGGTATGATTCACCGTGCCACCTGTGCTGATCGTCCCGTTTAAGATATGATCCTGCTGCAGTATATCCAGGCTTCTTACCAGGTTCAGGTAACCGTAACCACTTTTAAAATCCGGTGCAGGATTTTCGATATCGCGTGCGCCATTCATCAGCAGCGCTTTCACAAGCCCGCCCTTCGGGTCCGCGCCTGCATGCATTTTACGGTACTGTTCAATCAGCAAAGCCGCGCCACCGGTAACAGACGGGGCCGCCATACTCGTGCCCCAGTCCGTAAAATAATCGTCACCCGGAGCGGTACTTCTCAGGCCGCTGCCCTGTGAGCAGATCTCCGGTTTTAAGCGTCCGTCGGCAACCGGCCCGATACTGCTTGCGGGGCTGACAGTCTGATTCTTTTCTCCCCACCCTACCGTTAATACATTTTTTGCAGACTGGTGACCGCTTACAACGGTGTGGTACTGCTTCGGATATCCCAGGCAGGTATATGGACCGTCATTCCCGGCAGCAAATACATGCAGCAGGTAAGGATACTGAATGGACAGATCATCCATCAGTTTCGAGTAAGTATCGTATACTCCGGCGAGGTCGCATTCACCTGTAATATTCCCCCATGAATTGTTTGTTACTACCATGTGGTAATCGGCGATGTAAGCAGCGGCATTCAGAAAAATACCGTTGAACAATTGCGCGATGACTGTCGCAAGTGGGGCTACTCCCTGGAACTGCGGATCTTTAATTCCACCTCCTGCGGCAATGCCGGCAACATGTGTTGCGTGTACCTGCAACGGGGCTGCGGCGTGATTGACCAGGCGGTCACGCAGGTCCACATGATCCGATGGATCGCCATCATCCCCTACACCAATTGTGACGCCGGCACCTGATAACCCGGCGCCACCGGTTGATGCAGGTGCGTTCAGAACATTGGCACGGGTGTTTGCCCGCATGGCATAATTCAGGGTTTTGGGTGTTGGCGCAATGGGTTCAATGTATTCAACAAACGGAACGGTTGCAAGTTCGGTAATGCGTGATGGTTCAAGGCTCAGGGTAAAGAAACCGTACTGCTGCCAGCTGTTGTCTACTACCGTGAAGCTGCGACCGGCGAAATATTCCCTTGCGAAGGATGGGGATATACCGCTGCTGAAATGAACCACCAGGTGAACAAACTGGTCGTGAACCGCCCAAAAGGGAACCCGGTTTTTTAATAGGGTACTGCTGAGTTTATCCTGCGGCTGCAGTTGAAATACCGCCCTTACCCCGGCGCGCTTCAGCGCCGCTCCATTTACCGGCATCGCCAGCACAGCAGTGTAGGCGTGCTCCGGAATATAATGATAGAGTTCAACCCGGGCGCGGGCAAGTTCCTGCTTCTTCTGTTCATCGGCCGCGCCTTCAAACTGCAGTACAAGAAAGAGCTTTCCGGCGGCGCCGGCCTGCTGTTGAAGACTATCAAAGTTCACAGACGCAACATTCCCTTCCGGAATAAAACTTCTTTGTTTTAATCTTACAGCGCTGTTTTGCGCAACCGACCGCAATGAGCACAGGGAGAATATGATCCAGGTAAATTTCTGTAAGGATGTTTTCATAGCCCGCATAAATTTAACATCAAACTCCCGAATTCAGCCCTTCGCTGTCTGCCGCTGGTTTTCAGTGTATCTTTACACAAACCAATCCAATGGGGAAGATATCGATCACCTTGCTGATGCAATTGAGCTCCCTGCTTGCCTGTGTTACGGCGGCAACGCAGGTAAAGCATAACGTAGTAAAATTACATGCTTACGTTCAGGAGACAATTGCAGGTAACATTGAAAGGGATTCTGCGGGGAATGAGGCTTCGGGGGTGGATGTTCAGCACCTGCTGTTTGCCGAGACAACAGGGAAGTACCTTCCGCAATGGAATATCGTATATACCAACAAAGGTGTGTTCGCGGTGCAGCCTTCAGAAATTAAGGAAGGTCTGTTCACACCTGGAAAGTTGAAATCCGGTAAAGCAGCTTCACCCATCAGGGTGAAGCGCGGTAACAGGTTATGGCAGCTCACCCTGATTCCAATGAAGGCAAGAATTCCGGCAGGTGTGGCCGAACTGCTGAAAAAAAATGATGTAGTGGTGATCACTGAATGGAATAACGAACAGTTCACGCACACGATTGCAGAAGAAATAGAACTGGAACCCGTGTTTTATAAATAGAATTTGTTTTTTTGTTTAAAACCAGCTCATGTTATTGCCCTGGCTTACAGGAAAAGTTATAAGGATAGAAGATGCAGGAAACCATACACGACGGTTCTGGATCCAGGTACCCGAACTTGAAAAGTTCGATTTCAGGCCCGGACAGTTCGTTACGCTTGACCTGCCGATACACGAAAAGAAAAATAAACGGTGGCGCAGCTATTCCATTGCCTCCTGGCCCGATG
>DASVBM010000455.1:0-2259 GCA_036375835.1 Chitinophagaceae bacterium
TGTATAACTTTCCGCTTACTGTAACTAAAACCAAACTGCATGCGGTAAATGTAGGAAGATTTCATTTCGACACCAGTTCCTTCAGCGCAACACCCCATTCGCCTACTTTCTGCCCCTTGATGTCAAGAAACTCCACCTTCAGCCTTCGTTCCTTTTTGTCGCCACTCACCGAGATCCGGGTATAATTGTGCTGTGGTATTTCTTTCGCTACACGGAACGGGTTATTTTTCTCGGCGCCGCGGGTTGCTGAAATACCGGCAGTGAACGAAGACGAAGTAACATCGTATAATGTATAGAAACCTTCCTGCGGTAGCCCAATGACTTCACTATGATGGCGGTCGCCCGTAATGAACACCACCCCGTTGATCCCGTTTTCGCGAATGAAACTGATCAACTCTGTATATTCAACCGGGTAATTTTTCAGGCAGTCCTCTGCTGAAACCGGGTTCAGCACCTGGCTGCCGGTGGCGATAAAACGGAAGCTGATATTGTAGTTGTATTTGCTTTCCAGCAATGCATCCTTCAGCCAGTCCATTTGTTTCTTCCCGAACATCCGTTTGTCCGGGTTAGCCGCATTATCCAGGCTATCCTTCGTGAGATCGTTATTCCGAAACCATCTTGAATCCAGCATGAACACATCAATGTCCTTCCAGGTGAACTTGGTATATATGCCTTCATTATCCTGCCCGTACGACGGGTTGCACCAGTACCTTGTGAAAATATCCCGTGAAGCGTCTTTCAGGGGAAAGCTCCTGTCCGAATTGTTCCAGCCATAATCATGATCGTCCCAAATGGCATATTGCGGCATTGCTTTCAGCAGCGGCTGGATCACCTTTGTTGCCCTGTCACGGGAAGCGCGGTAGTAAAGTCCGTAACTGCTGTAAAAATCCACCTCCCGGTAATACCAGTTATCACCCAGCCACAACATGAAATCTGCTTTTTCTTTCCCCATGGCGTCAAAGATGATCGAATCGCTTCCATATGGTTTGCCGGGGCGGTCGTACACGGGTTCGTTGAAATAGGCACAGCTGCCGGTAAGGAACGAAAAATCCGGCGCGGGTTCCCGGTGTTGCCATAATGGCTGCGTGGTAACAGCCCCCGAAGCAACAGCTTGCTTGTTCCTGTTCACATATATACGGTACTCGTAAGTTTTTCCAGGCTGAAGATTGATCAGCACTGAACGCGCCGTATTGAACAGGGCGTTTGATTCACCATGATACAGCGCGCCGGCAGGGAAATCAAAACGAAAATAAGACCGCTGAGCTTTTTCGAAAGACGTACCTTTTTCGGCGTAAATCACATTCGCCTCCTTTACGTCCACAGAAAATTGCATCCAAATGGTAGCGGTGCGAAGCTCAACGTGGCCGATCATCGGTCCGGAAACCACCGTTTGGGCAATGGTTGTACGCTGCGCCATGCAGGCAATGGAAAAGTAAAAAGCTGAGAACAGACAAACCAGCCGCATCATCATTTTTTCCTGCAAGGTAGCTAAATGACAGACACTTCGCGGTAGTCTCCTGGTACCTGACGCACAGCCGCTCCGAACACCGTTACTCTTTCTCCAGCACGAGGACTACTTTATTGAAATCTGCGGCCGCGTTGATTACGTTTTTAAAATCCTCAAATGCAGACAGCGGGTATTGCATTTCACGGTAGCTTTCCCGGATAATGACGGTGAGCAGGTCCCCTTCAATGGAATAGCTGCTCTCAAACCCCATCGTCACCTGTTGACCTCTTTTATGTGTAATATCGAAATTCAGATCACCCGGATTCTTAACACGGTAGCCGTATGGTATTTTGAAGACAATCTTGCGTTCAAGCATATGGGGAAAATCCAGTTCCACAGGCAACTGCCTGGGTTTCTCCTGGTACATCTCCTCCTGCGGCCCGATAATCTCGCCGATTTTGACCAGGATTTTATTTCCCGCTCGCTCGATCAGGCTGCTGCTCCTGATATCACCGGCAATCACCAGCGGCTTGTTACTAAAATAGTCGGTTAATGCCGTATTCTCTACGCGGATATTCGATACATCACTGCTGTTCGCAACAGTCCTGATGATCTCAATGTTCGCTTCCTGTTGTTTATCCTGCGGCAGAAACGTGTATATCGGCCGGTAAGCAGAAGCACCCCAGCCCTTGAGAATCTGCCGGCTACTGATATACAAGGTATCGAGCGATCCATTGAACCTGACTGTTGCTTCCATATTCATGGCATGTTCCTCCCAGGGCTCCATCTTCACTTCATTGAATACCGGCACC
>DASVBM010000019.1:0-2513 GCA_036375835.1 Chitinophagaceae bacterium
GGTCTTGTTCTGGGCAGTGTTCAAGCAGAATGGCTCGGCGCTTAACACCTGGGCGGACCGGTATACCAACCGTGAAATGAGCGGTACGGAAAAGGAGCTCTTCAGTTATTTCAACCTTGCGCAACCGGTTAAATATGTGAAAGACTCTGTCGCGAAATACGATGAGCAGTTCAGGCTGCAGCGCGAGAACGGACAGGTGGTGAAGGAATATAATTATCCCACTTATTTCAGGAACGTGCCGGCGGAAGACCGTCCAACAGATGGCAACGAGGTCAGCCTTTGGGCCACTAACCTCAGCCAGTCTATTAATCCGGGCTGGGTGATCCTGCTGACCCCGCTGGTGGTTGCATTCTTTGCCTACCTCAGGCGGCGGAATAAGGAACCGTCAACGGCTACGAAGATCGCTTTCGGATTGCTGATCTCCGGTCTCTCCGCACTGGTTATGGTTGCCGCAGTGGCTGCGAACAATAATGGCGCGGAAAAAGCAAGCGTGCTCTGGCTCATCAGTAGCTACGGCGTAATCACCATTGGGGAACTTTTGTTAAGTCCGATGGGTCTCTCGCTGGTTTCGAAGCTGAGTCCCGTACGCATCACATCACTGATGATGGGCGGATGGTTTGTGTCTACTTCAATCGGCAACAAACTTTCAGGAGTGCTGGCTTCCATGTGGGACACATACGACGACAAGAAAAATTACTTCCTCCTGAACTTCCTGCTGCTCATCGGTGCCGCCATCATGTGCTTCGCGATGCTGAAATGGCTGAATAGGATCATGAAAGAAAAAGGACTTGCCTGATGCAGGCAGACCTGCATGTTGCCGGTTATGCTTTGCCGGTAAAGCGCAGATGAACTACTGGTGGCAACATCTTTAAATAACCGGGCGATGGAGATTTTCCATCGCCTTTTTATTTTATTTTTAGGCCAACCAAAATCAACTACATGGCAGTGCAAAAACATTTCCAGCCATTCATTCCCGATGACGCACGTGTGAAGGAGTTTACGGTGAAATCAGTCATCATGGGCGCGATCTTCGGGATCATCTTCGGTGCCGCTACGGTTTACCTGGCTTTAAAAGCCGGCCTGACGGTATCTGCTTCTATTCCTATTGCAGTGATTGCAATCACGCTCGGAAGGCGATTCCTGAAAACGTCGATCCTTGAGAATAATATCATCCAGACAACCGGTTCGGCTGGTGAGAGCGTTGCTGCCGGCGTGGTATTCACCTTGCCCGGCTTTCTCTTTCTCAGCGACCCCGAGAGCGCGAATTTCTTTAACTACATGACCATTCTAACGCTGGCGATATTCGGGGGAATCCTCGGTACGTTGATGATGATCCCGCTCCGGCGCTCACTGATCGTTAAAGAACACGGCGTGCTGCCTTACCCGGAAGGAACCGCATGTGCCGACGTGCTGATCGCCGGTGAAAAAGGCGGTGACTTCGCGAAGACGGCATTTTGGGGACTCGGATTTGCATTTGCCTATGCGTTATTGCAGAAAGTGTTTCATGTTATTGCTGAAGCGCCCTATGCCATGACTAAACAAGCCAACAAGTTCTTCCCTTCGGCAAGAGTGAGTGGTGAGATCACCCCGGAATATCTCGGTGTCGGTTATATCATCGGGCCAAAGATTGCCGGCGTACTGGTGGCCGGTGGTGTGTTTGCCTGGCTGGTTGCCATCCCGTTGCTCGCTTCTCTTGTTCCTGCTGAGATTATTGCCTTGCAGCAACACAAGCTTGGTTATCTCAACGACCTGGCCGCTGCAGGTGGAAGAGGTGGCTGGGACCCGGTAACCAGGACCTTCAGTGACTATTCCGCGGCGATATACTATGCTTATATCCGGCAGATCGGCGCAGGCGCGGTTGCCGCCGGAGGTTTTATTACACTGATCAAGACTATCCCGACAATCATATCCTCGTTCAAAGGGAGCGTCGGCTCGCTGAAAAAAGGCGGGGAAGTAGCGGCCACAACTGCTGTTCCGCGTACTGAAAGAGACCTGAATATGAAGGTAGTGGGCATTGGCAGCCTGATCCTGATTCTGCTGATGACCGTACTGCCCCAGGTGCCGGGCGATTCCATCGGAAGTAAGCTTCTGCTCGGTATACTGGTGATCATCTTCGGTGCTTTCTTTGTTACTGTATCCTCCCGGATCGTTGGTCTCATCGGTTCTTCGAACAACCCGATCAGCGGTATGACCATCGCCACCCTGATGGGCACCTGCCTGATATTTATCGCGGTTGGTTGGAGCGGCAAAGTATATGAACCGATGGCGCTGGTAGTAGGCGGCATGATCTGTATTGCCGCCGCGAATGCCGGTGCTACATCGCAGGATCTGAAAACAGGCTACATTGTCGGTGCTACTCCCAAATACCAGCAGATCGCGCTGTTCATCGGAGTGATCGTATCATCGATCATCATTGGTTTGACGGTGAAGTTCCTGGATACCCCGACCGCTGCGATGCTGGCAAAAAACCCCGGCATGACGCACGCCATCGGATCAACTTATTATCCGGCACC
>DASVBM010000012.1:0-2901 GCA_036375835.1 Chitinophagaceae bacterium
AGGAAAAAAAGACTGTTGTACATCAGGGTACCCCAGAAGATATGACTGCCGGAAACATGATGCCCGCCTTCCGCGCTGCCATGGTCTGTTCCGAATACTACAAAACCCAGGATGAGCGCTACCAGGCCAACCAGGATAAGTCCCAGCGACCATGTTCTCATCTTACCCGGAATCTCAAAACGTTCTTTCAGTGCCATCGTTAATTCTTTAAGTATACCAGTTGGTTTTCTTTACAATTATTTTCCTGCAGCCGTACTGTCCGTACCCGCTGCGGGCGCCGCTGATGCCGCGGATTTCGCTTTTGCCTGCTCCTGTTTGATATAGTAGATCACCATCCAGCGCTGGTGCGTGTTCAGCTGTGCCGCATAAGGACCCATGGCGTTCTTTCCATAGGTAACCGAATAGAACATTTGTCCTTCCGGCATAGCAATGTACTTGGGATCGCTGCCCAGGTTCGCAGGCTTTGCGCTGAACTTGCCGCTTGCGAACAAAGGCCCGTTGCCATCCAGCTTTTCTCCGTGGCAGATGCCGCACTGTATCATGTACAGCCGCTGTGCTTCCTGCAGGTCCGCACCGGGAAGGAATGTGATCGGGTTGGTCACCGCCTTTGAAGCCACGTAATTGGTACTGTCGCCCGGACGGTCTTTCGGGATATGGAAGAGATCCTCCTGGCCCCTGGCCACTGTTCCGGGAACCGGCAACTTCGTGTAGTTGATGCCCGCATCCTTCAGCACCTGCGGGTCACTGTAGGTTTCAACGGCGCGGCTCGCCATCATGTCGGGCATGTAAGCCGAGTTTGGCTCACGCTGTATTCCACCACATGCGGCCACCATCATTACGGCAAAAAGGGCAACTATGATCGATAATTTTTTCATTACAACAACTCTTATGAATTAAGCAACTACTGCCACTTCTTTTTTATTATCAAAAGGCATTTCATTTTTGTCGTAGCGTCCCAGCCACCATCCGTCTTCCGCAATCTCCTCGTAAGTTTCAAACGCGCCGTTCGAAGAAAGGAAACCCTTCAGGTCGTCGATGTTCGTGCGCCCGGTGGTTTCAATCACCATCACAAACAGGTCGTCTGTGGCACGGGGATGAAAATGATGCTTCTTTACGAATGGCGCGATCTGGCAGAGATAACAGAACGTGAGCACCATACCCACTGCCGAGAACAGCACCGTCAGCTCGAAGATGATCGGAATCCAGGCTGGCAATGCGAAGTTGGGTTTACCACCGATGTTCATCGGCCAGTCGGAAGTAAAGATCCAGCTGATGCCGCTGAGCGCCGTGATGGTACCCGTGATACCGTAGATGAAGCCGGCAGTATGCAGGCTGGTCTCACGCAGTCCCATGGCATGATCCAATCCATGCACCGGGAACGGCGTATATACATCGTGGATCCGGTAGCCCGCGGTACGTACTTTTTTCACAGCAGGAAACAGTACGTCTTCGTCACTGAACAATCCTACAACAAATTTTTTTCTTGCCATATTGAGAAATCAAAAGTCAAAAATCAAAAGTCAAAAAAGTCAAAAGTCAAAAGTCAAAAATCAAAAGTCAAACAGCAGTCTTTTAAATTTTGACTTTTGAATTTTACATTTCTAATGGTGTTCCATTCCGCTTGCTGCCCTTCCGTGCGAACCGGTGTTTTCAACATGCGCGTAACGATGCGCGAATTCTTCCACCTCCGCAACTTCCACGCCTCCAACCTGTGCCTTGAAGCTTTCGCCGGAGGTCTTCAGTATGTGCTTGATCTCCGCGATCGCAATAACAGGGAAATATTTGGAGAAAAGGAAGAAGCAGGTAAAGAACAGTCCCATCGTACCGGTATAGAAGCCGATCTCCCAGATGGTAGGGCTGTAATAAACCGACCAGGAAGAAGGCAGGTAATCGCGGTAGAGCGAAGTAACGATGATCACGAAACGCTCGAACCACATACCCACGTTTACAATCACACTCATGAAGAAGGTGATGAACAGGTTTCTCCTGAATTTCCTGAACCAGAAGATCTGCGGACTCAGTACGTTACAGGCCATCATGCCCCAGTAGCTCCAGCCATAAGGACTGAACAGGTTGGCACGGCTGTACCAGAAGGTGTAACCTTCGTATTTATTCTGGGAATACCATCCCATGAAAAGCTCGGTAAGGTAGGCGCAACCTACGATCGAACCGGTGAGTACGATCACCTTGTTCATCGCCTCGATGTGACCCATGGTGATATAGTCTTCCAGCCGGTATACCTTCCTCAAAACCAGCAGCAGCGTTTGCGTCATGGCAAAACCGGAGAAGATCGCACCCGCAACGAAATATGGCGGGAAGATCGTGGTATGCCATCCCGGTATTACCGATGTGGCGAAGTCGAAGGATACGATCGTATGCACTGAAAGTACCAGGGGAGTGGCAAGACCTGCCAGCACCAGTGATAACGCCTCATGTCTTTGCCAGTGTTTGGTAGAACCGGTCCAGCCAAACGAAGCAATCCCGTAAAACAGTTTGCGCAGTTTGGTACGCGCGCGGTCCCTTACGGTTCCGAAGTCAGGGATAAGACCTGAATACCAGAACAGCAGGGAAACGGTGAAGTAAGTCGAGATCGCGAATACGTCCCACAGCAGCGGTGAGTTGAAGTTCACCCAAAGCGGGCCCCTTGTGTTGGGGTAAGGAAGCACGAAGAAAGCCATCCATACACGGCCCATGTGGAAGATCGGGAACTGGCCCGCGCACATTACCGCGAAGATGGTCATCGCTTCCGCCGCCCTGTTTACACCGGTTCTCCATCCCTGGCGGAACAGCAGCAGGATCGCGGAGATCAGCGTTCCGGCGTGACCGATACCCACCCACCATACGAAATTGGTGATATCCCAACCCCATCCGATGGTTTTGTTCAGGTTCCACTGGCCGATA
>DASVBM010000250.1:0-2915 GCA_036375835.1 Chitinophagaceae bacterium
CGGCAAACACCTGGATCTTCATCAGCGAAGACCTGGAAGACTTTGAAACGAAAGTGAAAAAAGCATGCGAGATGATAAAGGCGGGTGACGTAAGGATTGGGAAATAGGCGGGAGGCGGGAGGCCGGAGGCGGGAGGTGTTAGGCGTTAGGCGTTAGGGGTTAGGCATTAGGCGTTAGGCATTAGGCGTTAGGCATTAGGCGGTAGGCGGTAGGCGTGCCGCAGCCATCACCCTAAAAAAAAGCAAGTGGTGAGGTCTCGCGGGCAGGCGTTAGGCAGGTCGGTGGTCAAACCGAAGATCATGGAATTTGCCCGCCCGGATGACCGGTCAGACCGGCCCGCCCGGATGACTGGTCGGACGGGCCCGCCCGGATGACCGGTCGGACGGGGGATTTCAGCATTTGGAATTTTCCCTACTTACCACTTAAAACTTACCACTTAAAACTTATCACTTAAAACCTCCCCCTCACACCGCGCATTTCTCGTGGTAGTTCACCAGTTCGATGGGGGTTCGTTCCACCTGGCAGTCGCGGTAGTGCTGCGCTACTTCGTCCAGCACCGATTCCACTTCAGCCATTTCCTTTATGGTGACGAGGCGGTTGCGGTATTCCTTGATCCCGGGCAGTCCTTTCAGGTAGTTCGCATAATGCCTGCGCATCTCGTTGATGCCGCAGACCGGTCCCTTCCACTGCACAGAGTGCCGGAGGTGCTTCCTGCATACGGCTACGCGGTCTTCGGTAGTGGGTGGCGGCAGCATTTCACCCGTTGCGAGGTAATGTTTGATCTCGTTGAATATCCATGGATAACCGATGGCAGCACGGCCGATCATGATGCCATCCACACCATAGCGGTTCTTATATTCCAATGCTTTCTGCGGGGAATCGATATCGCCGTTACCAAACACCGGTATTCTGATCCGGGGGTTGTTCTTCACTTTCGCGATCAGCGTCCAGTCGGCCTCGCCCTTATACATCTGTGCGCGCGTTCTGCCGTGGATCGACAGTGCCTGGATGCCCACGTCCTGCAGGCGCTCCGCCACTTCTTCAATATTGAGGCTGTTTTCATCCCAGCCAAGCCGCGTTTTCACGGTTACCGGCAGGCTGGTGCTCTTCACCACTGCTTCGGTGAGCCGAACCATGAGATCGACGTCTTTCAGTACACCGGCACCCGCGCCTTTACAGGCGACTTTTTTTACCGGGCAGCCGAAATTGATATCCAGCAGATCGGGCTGTACCGTTTCAACGATCTTCGCGCTCAGCGACAGCGCTTCCTCATCTCCACCGAATATCTGAATGCCCACCGGCCTTTCGTATTCAAATATGTCAAGCTTGCGCCGGCTCTTGATGGCGTCGCGGATCAAACCCTCGCTGGAGATAAATTCAGTGTACATAAGGTCGGCGCCATTATCCTTGCATACCGCGCGGAAAGGGGGATCGCTTACGTCCTCCATCGGAGCAAGCAGCAGGGGAAACCCCGGGAGTGATATATTGCCGATTTTTACCATGAGTGTGTGAAAGGAAATGTTGCCGCTAAACCAATTTATCTTCGCCGGATTCCGTACAATTCCTGTATTTCGCGGGACCAAAAATACAGTCTTATCTTTCACGCTATGAATTCAGTACCAAGGATCAGTTATATTTCACAATTCGTTATTTTCTGGGGTTTGCTGGCCGCTGCTTTCCTGTTTTCCAGTTCTTTGGGAGTAATCCTCTGGGTTGCAATGACTGGCGGTGACCTGGACTCGATCAAAAACGGAACGATGACCGCGGAAAACGCCGATGCAGTCAAGATCGTGCAACTGGTTGCCTCCACCGCCATGTTCCTTATTCCGGCATTGGTATTCGCCAGGATCGTCAATAACCGGCCGCTGAGACACCTCGGGCTCCGCACCGGCTTTTCCTGGATACAGCTCGGGCTTGGTGCCATCATCATCTTTATCGCATTCTACCTCTCCGGCTCACTCGCTGAACTCACCAACCAGATACCGATCCCTGAAAAATGGGAAAAACTGTTTACGAAGCTCGAAAAACAATACATGGACCAGGTGATGGTGATGGCGAACATGGAAAGCTTTGGCGACTACCTGTTCACGATGCTGGTGATAGCCATCGCGCCTGCGATATTTGAAGAGTTGTTGTTCCGCGGGGCATTCCAGCAGTTGTTATCGAAGTGGACCCGGCTACCCTGGCTGGCGATCACTATTACCAGTATTTTATTCAGCGCGGTGCACTTTTCCTACTACGGATTCTTATCCCGGGTGGCGCTCGGACTGATACTGGGCCTGCTGTTCCATTACAGCAAATCGCTCTGGCTTCCCATCATTGCGCATTTTATCAATAACGGTGTAGCGGTTACCATGATGTACATAATGAAGATGCAGGGCAAACTGACGCCGGAGGTACTGGATGAGAAATTCCCGATCTGGTGGGGAGTGATCGCGGCGGCTATCATCGGCTGCCTGTTCATCCTGCTGCGTAACGAAAGCAAAAAGAACGGCAGTTATTATATCGATAACACCGAAGTGAAAAGCAACAATCCTTTCCTGCCCACAGCAGTAAATGATCCGGGGCACCCGTGATAACTACTATTAGGACAGGAATCAAAATCTCAACTAACCGTACTGATCACACGCTTCACCAGTCTACGAAAAACAATACCGGTTCTCCTCTACCAGCTTATCGGCGATCCTTCGCCTTGCTTCCTTGGTATTGAAGGGCTCCACTTTTGTAAAGCGCTTGATGCCGATATGCATCATCCGCAGCTCATCGCCTTCCGCAAAACTGTTCAGCGCGTCTTTAGCGGACTTATTGATCCGGTCGGCGGCGTCATAAATATAGGTGCGTACCATATCGATCAGTAAGGCGTTGGCGGCCTCACCTGTTTTTTCCACCAGCTTCATCACCCGCAGCAAGATCGG
>DASVBM010000008.1:0-2236 GCA_036375835.1 Chitinophagaceae bacterium
AAAAGCTGATCTCAAGTTTTATCTTTTGGATTTATGACTGGGGCAAATCTCATCAAAAAACCTATCCCCATCAGGCTTTTTATTTGTAAGGCCGGGCTGTCTTTATTATCGCCGAACAGCTTCACGTCGTCGTCGTAGATCAGGTCCAGGTTGTAAGTGGCCGACAGGTACTTATTGATGCGGAATGAGAAGGCATTGGTCATGAATACGTCTATGTTTCCCGGCTTCACCCGGTAATTCGAAAACAGGTCCGCTCTTCCTTTGTAGGTTACGTTGCGGGTGAAGGAGGTGGTATAACTGATAGAGGCAAAACCCCCGAACTCCTGGCTCACATGATGCCCGCGTTGTACGCCGTACATACCCGAGTCTGCCAGGGACTTATTGGCCACGATCACCCAGCGCGAGGTAACGGGCGAAAGAAAGATGGAAAATTTTTCATTGTGCTTATAGTCCATTCCTACAGACGCCAGTGCATAGGCAGGAGAGAGAAAACTGGAAGAAAAAGTGGTCTTGCCGCCTGAGTAGGTATATCCATCGAAGAATTGAGACCTGAAATTCCCCAGTGCGGTAACATACCACCTGCCACTGTCGAGCTGGTATCCATACTTCGACAGTATATCGAAACGGTCATCGTTCTTCCGGCTGCCGAGACTGGTGCTTTTCAGGAAACCAAGGTTGAAATCGAAACTGTTGTCCCAGCTTCTTCGTCCTTTTTTATGAAGAATAAAATAGTTGAACGCGCTGTTCAGCGTGAAGGAAAACTGGTCTCCGCCCGCTGCCCAGTTACTGAGCGAACCCTGCGCAATATTAACATTGACCAAACCACCCCGCTTCCAGGTCCAGGGAATGGTATCGGCATCTGTTTGTTCTTTTTTTACTGTGCGGAAAACTTCAGAAGAGATCTTTTTTACGGTGATATCCTGTGAAACCGCGGACCATGAAATCAGCAGGGCCAGGCAGGAAGCAAGATAGTTTTTCATTCAGTACCAAAGTTTTATGACTTCTTTCATGGGCAAAGCTAAAACACACTCCTTAGAGTATTGTTAACAAACTGCCAAACTGGCACTTCGTTGTTTTTAGCTAATTTCGCCATTCAAAACGCTCGCACGACTACATGGAAATCCTTGAGACCGGCAATAAGGTACACGACGAGGCAAGGCAGGGGGAAGCATATGCTCCTTTTGCAAACGAGACCAATGAATATGCCCGTCGGTTTTATATAGAAAGCTATGGCTGCCAGATGAATTTTGCTGACAGTGAAATAGTAGCCTCCATCCTGAACGAACGGGGGTATGGCGCCACACGCAACTTCGAAGAAGCAGATCTCGTATTTCTCAATACCTGTTCGATCAGGGAAAAAGCAGAACAGACAGTACGGAAAAGACTAACCGAGTTCCGTAAAGTAAAGGATGCCCGGCCGGGAATGCTGGTGGGTGTACTGGGCTGTATGGCCGAGCGGCTGAAGTCGAAATTTATTGAAGAGGAAAAACTGGTTGATATCGTAGTTGGCCCTGACGCATATCGCAGCCTTCCGGCCCTGATTGAAGAGGCGGGCTCCGGGCAAAAAGCGGTGAATGTACTGCTCTCCCGAGATGAGACCTATGCAGATATCTCGCCGGTGCGGCTGGACAGCAACGGAGTAACCGGTTTCATTTCCATCATGCGTGGCTGCAACAATATGTGCAGCTTCTGCGTGGTGCCGTTTACACGCGGAAGGGAACGCAGCCGTGACGTTCATTCGATTCTCGCTGAAGCCAGGGATCTTTTTACACGTGGTTTCAAAGAAGTGACACTGCTTGGCCAGAACGTTGACAGTTACTATTGGGTTGACGAAGCCTCCGGAAAGCTGGTGACCTTTGCCGATCTTCTTGAACAGGTGGCGTTAATAGATCCCCTGCTGCGGGTGCGTTTCAGTACTTCCCATCCAAAAGACATCACCGATGAGGTATTAATGGTAATGTCGAAATACGACAATATCTGCAAATACATACATCTTCCCATTCAAAGCGGAAGTACAAGGATATTGCAACTGATGAACCGTACCTACACCAGGGAATGGTACCTGGCCAAGGTAGATCGCATCCGTGAGATCATGCCCGACTGTGGTATCAGTTCCGATGTGATCGCGGGATTCTGTTCGGAAACCGAGGAAGAACACCTTCAGACGCTCTCGGCAATGGAATATGCGCGCTACGACTTCAGTTATATGTTTTTCTACAGTGAAAGGCCGGGCACA